>JAOUPA010000219.1 GCA_029880105.1 Gammaproteobacteria bacterium | reverse complement strand
ATGGAATACGAGAACCTTGATTTTGTCGATGCCGTAGAAGCGCTTGCCGCTGAATACAATCTTGATGTACCAAGAGAAAACATAGAGTACAACAATTCAAAAGCTGCTGATGACAAACAACCACTGTATGAGATACTTGAAAAGGTTTCGCAACTCTATAAGCAGCAGCTAAAAACATCAGATAAAGCAATTCAATATCTAAAACAACGCGGCTTGAATGGTGATATCGCCAAAACCTACCAACTCGGTTACGCACCCGATGGCTGGAATTTTTTAACAGACAATCTCGGTAACGACCAGGCTACTATCAATAATCTGATTGCTACCGGCCTACTTGTCAAAAAGGATAATGACAAACAATATGATCGTTTTAGGGACCGTATTATTTTTCCGATCACTGATCGTCGCGGTCGCATTATCGGCTTCGGTGGCCGCATTATTGATCAGGGCGAACCCAAATATTTAAACTCCCCTGAAAATATAGTTTTTCATAAAGGCCAGGAGCTTTATGGACTATATGAAGCGCGCAAGGCTGTTCGCAACCTTGAACAGCTGATTGTTGTTGAAGGTTACATGGATGTGGTCGCACTCGCTCAACATGGTATCAATTATGCGATTGCCTCACTGGGTACCGCCACTACCAGTGAACAAATACAGCTCGCCTTCCGCACAGTTAAAACGCTTACCTTCTGTTATGACGGTGACAATGCCGGAAAAAAGGCTGCCTGGCGTGCACTTGAAAATGCACTGCCCTTGCTGCGCGATGGTTTCGAGGCCAAGTTTCTTTTTCTGCCTGAAGGTGAAGATCCCGACTCCATGGTAAGAAAAGAAGGTAAAGAAAATTTTGAAGCCAGATTAGTTGCCGCTAAACCACTATCCGAATTCTTATTTGATAGCCTTGTAGAAAATATCAACCTTCACAGCTCTGAGGGAAAATCCGCGCTGACGGAGAAAGCCAGGCCATTACTGAATAGACTTCCTGAAAGTATTTTCAAAGATCTGTTATTTCAGAAACTGGCAGCATTAACAGGCATCCAGACTAACAAGCTTCAAGCAACAGATGTAGGTGCTTCTACCAAACCATCAACAGTTATTTCGCCCACCCAACGCTCAACACGCGAAATAAAGCAAAATGCGACTCGCGATGCTATTGCACTTCTATTGCAATATCCAAAGCTCGCTCACGATGTTTCCGTGCCAGATTTTTTTAAATCCTCCGAAATTCAGGGTTTACCCCTGATTTACGATTTACACGCACTCATTCGCAATCACCATGAGCTCACACCCTCTGCACTTCTGGAACGCTGGCGCGACAATAACAACTTCTCGGCACTGCAGAAAATGATGGAGCGAGATGTCGTATGTAGCAATGACCCTGATATCCTGAAGAACCTGCTCACCGATGCCATAAATAACCTTGTACGCAAGCATCAGGATTACCGCTTTGCCATCCTTGAGAAAAAACTTCAGGAAACAGGCCTTAACGATAGCGAAATGGAAGAATACAAGTCATTTCTGACCACGTAATTTATTGCCAATGCATATTGACAAGCACAGCAATTACTGGATAATCACCCTCCTAGCGCCAATTTGACTCAGATTGCGGGCGCTCTATAAATGCAGCTAAAGCGAATGATGATATACCAAGAATATCTGAAACCCGTTGAAGCTGTGCTTTAACGGGTTTTTTTATTGCAGGAAACAAAATATGAACAGTCATTTATTTACATCCGAATCAGTTTCAGAAGGCCATCCCGACAAGGTTGCCGACCAGATTTCAGACGCGATTCTCGACGCCATTTTCGAGCAGGACAACAAGGCACGCGTTGCCTGTGAGACTCTGGTCAATACCGGCATGGTGATCCTGTCTGGCGAAATTACCACTGAGGCATGGGTAGATATGCAGGATATCGTACGCCAGACGGTAAAACGCATTGGTTATAACCATTCAGATATGGGTTTTGACTGGGAATCCTGCGCCGTTATCACATCCATCGACAAGCAGTCTGCTGACATCGCCATGGGTGTGGATGAATCTGCTGAACATGAACAGGGTGCTGGCGACCAGGGCCTGATGTTTGGTTACGCCAGCAATGAGACCGACGTGCTCATGCCTGCCCCTATTACCTATGCCCATAAACTGGTTAAACGTCAGTCTGAGGTTCGTAAAGATGGCACGCTTTCATGGCTCCGCCCCGATGCAAAAAGCCAGGTAACATTCCGTTATGAAGATGGCAAACCTGTCGGTATCGATGCAGTAGTACTGTCTACTCAGCACAATCCCGATATTAAACTTGCTTCACTACGCGAAGCGGTGATGGATGAAATCATCAAGCCTGTGCTACCGGCAGAGTGGCTCGATAAGAATACCAAATACTTCATCAACCCAACCGGTAACTTCGTCATCGGTGGTCCTGTTGGCGACTGTGGCTTAACTGGTCGTAAGATCATCGTCGACACCTACGGTGGTATGGCAAGACATGGTGGCGGTGCTTTCTCGGGTAAAGATCCTTCTAAAGTGGATCGCTCAGCTGCCTATGCTGGCCGTTATGTGGCAAAAAATATTGTTGCTGCTGGCCTGGCCGATAAGTGTGAAATTCAGGTCTCTTATGCCATTGGTATTGCAGAACCAACCTCCATTTCGGTACAAACCTTTGGTACTGGCAAAATTGACGATGCACGCATCGTTGAACTGGTTAGAGAGCACTTCAATCTCAAACCTAAAGGCCTTATCCAGATGCTGGATTTATTACGTCCAATCTACAGCGATACGGCGGCTTACGGCCACTTTGGACGTGAAGAACCCAACTTCACCTGGGAGAAAACGGATAAAGCGGCTGCATTAAAAGACGCAGCTGGGCTATAATTCGCAAACATTTTCTGAGGAGCGCTGCAGCGACAGTTCCATGTCGCGAGGCTCAGAACCCGACAACGGCGCTCATTTCTTTTGACCAATTTTGGAGATGAGCCATGAGCGCCGTTAAAAACGAAAATTTTACTGACTATAAAGTTGCCGATATGTCCCTGGCCAGCTGGGGCCACAAAGAGCTCCGCATCGCAGAAACTGAAATGCCTGGCCTGATGGCACTGCGTGAGGAATATGGCGAGTCACAGCCTCTCAAGGGTGCACGTATCACTGGCAGTCTGCA
>JAOUPA010000052.1 GCA_029880105.1 Gammaproteobacteria bacterium | reverse complement strand
CTAAAGCTGTTTGACACCTGCAATCAACTCAGCGACCGCCTTCTGGCCATCACCGTAGAGCATGCGGGTATTATCCGCATAGAACAGGTGGTTCTCGATACCCGAGAAACCGGCACCACGACCACGCTTGATGACGATACAGTTCTGTGCCCTGTCCGCATCCAGAATCGGCATGCCATAAATCGGGCTATCCGGATTGGTGCGTGCTACAGGGTTGACCACGTCGTTGGCACCGATCACCAGTGCGACATCCGCAGTCGGAAACTCGGGATTGATCTCATCCAGATCCAGAATCTTGTCATATTCAACACCGGCCTCAGCCAGCAATACGTTCATATGGCCTGGCATACGACCGGCCACAGGGTGAATCGCGTATTTCACTGTAACACCACGCTCCTCCAGCAGAGCCTCCAGCTCTTTCAGCTTATGCTGTGCCTGTGCTACTGCCATTCCATAACCCGGGACAATAATGACCTTGCTGGCATACGCCATCATAATGGCCGCATCATTGCCCTGAATTTCTTTCATGCTACCGGCAACTTCTTCCTCAGCAGCACCGCCACCGGCAGAACCAAAGCTGGAGAACAGGACATTGGACAGGGGTCGATTCATCGCCTTCGCCATCAGCTGGGTCAGCAGGGTACCGGATGAACCGACCACGGTACCGGCAATAATCATCGCCGCATTCTGCAGTACAAAACCCTCGAAGGCCACAGCAAGGCCGGTCAGGGCATTAAACAGCGAAATCACCACCGGCATATCGGCGCCACCAATCGGCAGCGTAAACATAATGCCGAAAACTATCGTCAGTACGAAGAACACCAGCAACAGGGTTGCATCCACCTTTCCGGTGAACGCCATCATGCCACCAATCGCCAGGGCTGCAACAAACAGGCCCAGGTTGATCAGCATGTGGAATGGCAGGCGGATGGTCTTGTTAATCAGGCCCTGCAACTTGGCAAAGGCAATACCTGAACCTGAGAATGAAACCGCACCAATGATGGCACCCAGTACCGCCAGTACCAGCACCGTCGTGGCAGGCGCCTCGGCACCACCGGCGACACGCACCAGCTCGACCGCTGCAATCGCCGCCGCTGCACCACCACCCATACCGTTGTAGATCGCAATCATCTGCGGCATATCGGTCATCTGTACACGCTTGGCGGTGACATAGGCAATCGCGGAGCCGACGATAATCGCCAGCACCATCCAGCCAAGGTTGCCAGTATTGTGCAGCACCGCAGGGTCACCAAAGGTGAACAGGGAGGCAACCACCATGGCGACACCGGCCCAGACGATACCCTGACGCGCAGTCACCGGCGAACTCATCTGCTTCAGGCCGATAATAAAAACAGCAGCCGCGAGGAAGTAAACTATTTCAATGATCATCTCCATGAACTAGGCCTCCTTCTTCTTCGGCTGGAACATTTCAAGCATGCGCACCGTAGCGACATAACCGCCAACCGCGTTACCCGCCGCCAGCATGACACCGATAAAAGCAATAAAAGTTTCCAGGCCAGTTTCGGCATGACCCATGGCCACCATGGCGCCAACCAGCACGATACCATGCACGAAGTTGGAGCCGGACATCAATGGTGTATGCAAAATCACTGGCACACGGCTGATCACCTCGTAACCGGTAAAGGCCGAGAGCATGAATATATAAAGGGCGGTAAATCCTTCGATCATTTGGTCACCTCTTCTCTGCGATAACGTTCGCTCTTGACCTCACACTCACTGGTCAACACGGTCTTGGCGATGACCTCATCATCCCAGTCCAGCTCCAGCTCACCGGCTTCAGTAATAAAGGGTGATATCAAATTGAATAAATTCCTGGCGTACATCTCACTGGCGTGCACCGGTGTCTGGCTAGCCACATTCAGCGGGCCATGGATAGTCACACGACTCTCGAAATCAACGGTCTCACCCGGCTGGGTCAGTTCACAGTTACCACCGCCTTCAGAGGCCAGGTCGATGATCACGGCGCCAATCTTCATATCAGCAACCATTTCCTTGCTGATAATTTTTGGTGAGGGCTTGCCGGGAATCGCCGCAGTACTAATGACCACGTCGGCCTGTGCAATGTGTTTAGCCAGCACATCTTTCTGCTGCTGTTTCTCTTCCTCGGTCAGCTCACGCGCATAACCGCCTTCACCATCGGCACTGACACCGGTATCAATAAACTTACCACCCAGCGACTCTACCTGTTCACGGGTTGCGGTGCGTACATCGTAGGCCTCGACAATGGCGCCCAGGCGCTTCGCGGTTGCAATCGCCTGCAGGCCGGCAACACCAACGCCAATAATCAGTACCCTTGCCGGGCGAATGGTGCCGGCAGCGGTGGTCAGCATGGGGAAAAAGACGCTGGCCATATCGGCGCCCATCAGCACGCCTTTATAACCGGCAATCGATGCCTGTGATGACAGTGCATCCATCGACTGCGCACGGGTAATGCGTGGCACCAGCTCCATGGCAAAAGTCGTGATATCCCGCTCGCACATTTTCTGCAGCAGTGCCTCATTCTTGTGTGGCTGCATAAAACCAACCAGCACGGTACCCGGCTGCATCATATCCAGCTCTTCCATCGTCGGTGGCTGAACCTTGAAAATCAGGTTGGCATTTTTATACAGTTCTGCAGGAGTATCGACAAGCGTGACACCTTCAAAGGCGGCATCGGGAAAGTGTGCAGAAAGCGCAGCGCCTTTTTCCATCGAGACCTCGACGCCCATCGCGATTAAACGTTTTGCCACGCCCGGTTCCAGCGCAATACGGCGCTCTCCGGGCATGATTTCATTGGGTACTGCCAGACGTATTGGCATGTTCCAGCTCCAGATTCTTTTTTCATTAGGGAAAACTGCGCGTATATTACAGGAAGTTGATATAGGATTGTATAGAACAGCGCGCCAATGTAGGCATTTAATAAGGAATGAACGCCGAGGCTTGTAGATTATTTTCGAATCTGTCACCCTTCGCCCATGGCAAAACCAGACTTCATATATCGACACGGCACCCAGGAAAAACTCGGCATCCTGCTGGTCAACCTGGGCTCACCCGACAAGCCCGAAACCTCGGCGGTACGCCGTTACCTGGCCGAATTTCTCTGGGACAAACGTGTGGTCGATGCACCGCGCTGGCTGTGGTGGCTGATCCTGCACGGCATTATCCTGCGCACCCGACCACGCCGCTCAGCCAAACTCTACCAGAAAGTCTGGACCGACCAGGGCTCTCCACTGGTAGCCACCTCAAGACTACAGGCACAGACCGTTGAGAAGACCCTGCAGAAAAAATTCCGCGGTAACGTCATCGTCGACCTGGCCATGCGCTACGGCAGCCCATCTATCCGGGACAGCCTGAATGCCCTGCGCAAGGCTGGTACCCGGCGGCTACTGATTCTGCCGATGTACCCACAGTACTCGGCCACCACCACCGCCTCGGTTTTCGACGAAGTCACCAATGTACTGCGCGACTGGCGCTGGCTGCCAGATTTACGTTTTATCAATGATTACCACGACAACCGCATCTACATTGAGGCACTGGCCAACAGCATCCGCCAGCACTGGCAGCAGAATGGCCGAGCCAACAAACTGCTGTTTTCCTTCCATGGCATTCCACAGCGCTATTTCGAGAGTGGTGACCCCTACTTCTGCCACTGCCAGAAGACCGCGCGCCTGGTCGCCGAGGCACTCGAACTCACGGATGGTACCTGGCAGGTCGTTTTCCAGTCGCGCTTTGGCCGCGAACCCTGGCTGCAGCCCTATTGCGACAAGACACTCGAGGCACTGCCTGCGCAGGGCGTCAAAAGCGTTGATATTATCTGCCCCGGGTTTACCGCCGACTGCCTGGAAACCCTGGAAGAGATCAGCATCGAAAACCGCCAGCTCTTTCTCGATGCGGGCGGCGAGCAATTTCACTACATCCCGGCGCTCAATACCAGTGACGAACACATCAGGGTATTGTGTGAGGTCCTGACCGCGCACTGCTTTGGCTGGCCCGAGACCATGCCCGGCTGGGATGCCGGCAAACGTGCCGTCGAAGAAAACAAATCCCGTGAACGCGCACTCAAGATGGGCGCAAAGCTGTAACGTGACCGAGAAAATCTGCATCGGTGTCAGCCGTTGCCTGCTCGGTGATGCCGTGCGCTACGATGGCCAGTCCAAACCCAGTGCTATCGCCATCGAACAACTTGCCGAGCAATTTGAACTCATCCCGATCTGTCCCGAAGTCGAGGCAGGTTTATCGATACCCCGCCCACCGGTACAGCTTAGAGGCAGGATTGACTCACTACGGCTAATCGGCCGTGACGACCCGAAGCTTGAAATCACCGGCCTGATGCACGACTACTGCGAGCAGAAACTGCCAAAGCTGGAGCAGCTCGCCGGGTTCATTGCCAAAAGCCGATCACCCAGCTGCGGCTATAACAGTACACCTGTCTTTACTGATAATGGCGAAGCCACCAGCCTGTTAACCAGTGGCATATTCACCCAATCACTGGTCGAGCACCGACTCCTGCCGATTATTGAAGAGACGCAACTCGAACAGCCCAGCTTGCTTAATGCCTTTATCCAGGCCGTTAATGAATATGATAAGCGGCTTACAAGTTCTGATTAAATACCTTGATATCAACCGGCAAGAAACTATAGTTACATACAGATTTTGATAGTACCCACACTAAATTCATGTAATACGGAATTTCACACAGGTAAGTAATAATAATTTTTTACAGGAATAACTTAATGAATACGATTAATTTAAAAACGCTTTCTGCCGCCACATTAACCGCCATGGCTATCAGCACCACGCCAGCAATGGCTGAGCCAACACTTGAGGTAAGTGGCGCCATTGAAGTTGAAATGAATTCAGGCAAAGACCAAACCGCCTCAACAAAAGGTAGCGACATCGCCCTGGCCACCGTTGAAATCGGCTTTGATGCGCAGATTAACGAAAACGTCACTGGGCACATTTTGGTGCTACATGAAGACGACGACACAGACCCACCAGTGATAGATGAAGGCTTCATTACAATCTCAAGTGGCGTTGACCCCTCTGCCAGCCCGGGCCATCATCGCCCCGGCTCGCCCAGAGAAATATCTGCAGAAGATGATATGTATATATATCTGACAGCCGGCCGCATGTACGTACCTTTTGGTAACTTTGAAAGCCATATGATCTCTGATCCGCTGACCCTGGAGCTCGGCGAAACGCAGGAGGCAGCTATACGAGTCGGCTTCGCCACTGGCGGCCTCCATGCTTCGATTTATGCATTCAACGGCAACTCTGATCAAGTTGATACCGATCCCACTGTTGCTGACAACGACGTTGTCGATGACTTTGGTATCAGCATCGGTTACAGCATGAAAACTGGTTCTATGGAACTTGCCCTTGGTTTTGACTACATCAACAATATGGCAGAGACCGATGGCCTTGAAGGCGCACTGTTAGCTGGACCAACAATTCAGGAACACACCGCTGGCATGGCCGTGCACGCCATCATCAATATGGATGCACTAACGGTAATTTTTGAACACGTTGCCGCCATGGATGATTTCAACACGGTAGATCTTCAGTTCAATGGCGCCAAGGCCAGCCCAAGTGCTACCAATATTGAAGCCGCCTACTCCATGAAAATGGGTGAACGTGACTACACCTTTGCCATCGCTCACCAGAGCACAGGTGACATCGATGGTAGCGCATTACCAGAATCACGCAATATGTTCTCGGTATCAACCACGGTTGCCAACGATGTTGCCTTTGCTGTTGAACTGAGCAACGCCAGTGACTACGAAACAACTGATGGTGGCACAGGTGAATCAGGCAGCATGATCACTGCACAGCTCGCGGTTGAGTTTTAATGTATTAATTAAAACGTGTTAGATAAAAAAGGGGCATATGCCCCTTTTTTATTACATTAGTTAAGCGCAGGCATCACAGGCTGCTCACTGAGCACCTGATCGACTACCGCCTGAATTTCAGGGCGACATGAACCGCAGTTTGTACCGGCACGAAGTGCTACACCAATCTCATCCACGGTCAGCAACTGACCTTCAGCCATAGCCTGTCGAATCGTATTCACACCAACAGAAAAACAGGAACAGATAATTGGGCCCTGATCAACCACAGGAAAGGCAGACTTACCCGTTAATAGACTATTGCGGTCGGCCTCGACCAGCGGCTGGCCGCTAAACAAATTCATCAACCAGTTTTTCTCAGGCAACTTATTGTCCGGCCCGATAAATACGCAACTATCCAGAACCCCATCATCAATACGCGCTGCGCGGTATCGTCCCTTTGCTGAATCATGGTACTCAATCCATTCTGCACTTTCTGACTCTGTACACAAAATCGATCTCGATACGCCTGTCCAGTCTTCAACCCGAGTGAATCCGGCGAATTCATAACAGGTAGCATTTTCAGCTTTGATTATGCTCCAGTAATCAAATTTCTCCACGCCGGGTAATTCTCGCCTTGAAATCACAAAGCCATACCACGAAGTATTGCAGTCCTCTATCTTAACAGGTGTACGCTTGAACTCAGGCTGACCGGATATCGGGTCGATATTGGCATTGACCAGTTGATTGATTACCGCTCTCGAAGAAAACTGATCACTCCAGTGAATCGGTACAAACAATTGTCCCCTGTGTTGCGCTTCACTAATTTTTACCCGCACCAGCGCTTCACCATTAACACTGCTAACTCTAGCCAGTGAATTTTCTTTCAGTTGATAACACACTGCATCATCAGGATGAATTTCGACATAAGGTTCGCGAATATGCATGGACAGTCTTGGAGATTTGGCGGTACGCGTCATGGTGTGCCAATGATCTCGAGCACGACCAGTGTTGAGATTAAATGGATACGCCTCCGAAACATCACCAGCAGAAAATGTATTTTCAATTTTGATAAATCGGGATTTGCCACTATCAGTAAAGAAACGGCCATCACCAAACATGTGCCTGGTGCCTGCAGCATTTTGTTTGGTCACGGGCCACTGTACAGGTTGTAATTGATCATAGGAATGAACATCCAGCTCAGCAAAGGCGCTTATATCAAAATCGCGTGACCCTTCATTATGAAAGCCGCTTAATCGCGCATGTTCAAAAAATATCTCTGCCGATGATTGATAGGCAAATGCCTTTTCATAACCTAAGTTTCTTGCCACCTGGCTGATGATCCACCAGTCTGGCCGTGCCTCACCCGGACTTTTCAGGAAGCGCCGTTGCCTGGAAATACATCGCTCAGAATTAGTCACCGTACCGTCACGCTCTCCCCAGGTCTCTGCTGGAAACAGAATATCTGCATATTGCGTCGTATCCGTAGCACGTACACAGTCAGAAACAATCACCAGCTCACAGGCCTGTAGTGCGCGTTGAATATTTTTACTATCAGGCAATGAAACTGCCGGGTTTGTCGCCATAATCCACACCGCCTTGATCTTGCCGTCATTAATTGACTGGAACAGATCGACCGCCTTGAGCCCTGGTTTTTTTGTTAGCCCTGGCGCCTGCCAGAACTCCTTGACCCACTGTTGATGCTGCTCATTATCAATATCCATGTGCGCCGCCAACTGGTTAGACAGCGCCCCTACTTCGCGCCCGCCCATGGCATTCGGCTGTCCAGTAACAGAGAACGGCCCCATACCGGGACGGCCAATTCTTCCTGTTAACAGGTGTACATTAATAATGGCGTTGACACGATCCGTTCCATTCGACCACTGGTTGATACCCTGTGAAAACAGGGTGACCACACGGTCTGTTCGCGCGAACAATCGATAGAACTGCTCAACCGCTGCAGTATCAAGTTGACAGGCCTCGGCCACTGATTTTATTTTAGGCAAAACCTTCTGGTCTATTTGTTCTAATCCCTGGGTATGTAATTCGACAAAGTTCTCGTCTACCTCGTTCTGCTCGACAATATATTTAAACAGGCCATTGAACAAAACATGATCCATGCCTGATGCGATTGCCAGATGCAGGTCTGCAATATTACTGGTTGCCGTTACGCGTGGATCAATTACGACAACGAATAAATCCGGGTTCGCTTTTTTTGCCCTGACAATTCGCTGATAAATAATGGGATGACACCATGCTGTATTGGAACCTACCAGCACGATAAGCTTTGCGCGTTCCAGGTCCTGATAACAACCGGGTACGGTGTCACTGCCAAACGCGCGCTTATAACCTGCTACCGCCGATGACATACAAAGGCGCGAGTTGGTATCGATATTACCGCTACCAATAAACCCCTTCATCAGTTTATTGGCAACATAATAATCCTCGGTCAATAGTTGTCCAGACACATAAAAGGCAACGGCACCAGGGCCATGTTTTTCAATAATTGACTGCAGGCCTTCCACCGCCTGCATAATTGCTTCATCCCAGCCAACTTTTTTTCCTGCAACTTCCGGGGATAGCAAACGACCATCAAGCGACAGTGTTTCCGCCAGCGCACTACCTTTTGAACACAACAGGCCCTGATTTGCAGGGTGATCTGTATCACCCTTAACAATATATTGACCGTCTTTATCCTGGCTGACGATAACGCCACAGCCAACACCGCAATAGGGGCATGTTGTTTTAACCGGGTTCATCTTCGGTATTTACTGATTTGGACAACCTTCATTGGGCGCCAGTGACAAAAAAATTTTTTCACCTTCCACCCTTACCGGGAAACTGGCGGCACAACCTTCATCCGGTTCCACAGCACTGCCCGAGCCCAGCTGAACTTTCCAGTCGTGTAACGGGCAGGTAACACGATTACCATGCACAATACCCTGCGACAATGGTCCGCCTTTGTGTGGACACGCATCACGCAGCGCAAAGACCTTGTCATCGACCGTTCTGAAAATAGCGATATCGCCATCACTACCTCGTACAACGCGTGCGCCCAGTTTTGGAATATCGCTCAGCACACCTACTTCAATCCAGTTATCACTCATAACATCACCTTATTAAACTTATTTATTATCTCAGTACAGTAACTTCATCGGCTCAAACTCATGCCTGTCGACACCACCGGCTCGCGCCTGCCATGGGTCATCCTGCATGTACTTTTGTGACTCAAGAAAGCGTTCTGCCAGAATCTTGCGACCATCTTCATCTTCTACAATTTTTTCCTTAACGTAGGAAAGACCAACACGTTCAATCCACGGTGCTGTGCGTTCAAGATAATGTGCCTGTTCGCGATAGAGCTGCATATAGGCCGCACAATACTCAAGCACATCCTGCTCGGTTTTTACCGTGCACAAAAAATCCGTCGCACGCACTTTAATACCGCCATTACCTGCAACATGAATTTCATAACCTGAATCAACACAGACCACGCCCAAATCTTTAATCGTTGCCTCTGCGCAGTTACGCGGACAACCCGAGGCAGCCATCTTGAATTTGTGTGGCGTCCATGAGCCCCAGGTCATTTTTTCCAGTTCGATACCGAGATGCGTCGAGTCCTGCGTGCCGAAGCGACACCACTCTTTACCGACACAGGTTTTGACCGTACGCAGGGCCTTACCGTAGGCATGGCCTGAAACCAGGCCTGCCTGGTTGAGCTCTGCCCAGATCACCGGCAACTGTTCTTTCTTTAAACCGTACAGGCCAATACGCTGACCACCTGTGACGTGTACTGTCTTTACCTGGTATTTTTCAGCAACATCGGCAATTGCCCGCAATTCGGTCGGCGTGGTACTTCCACCCCACATACGTGGAATTACCGAGTAACTGCCATCTTTCTGGATATTGGCGTGGGCACGCTCGTTGATAAATCGTGACTGGTAATCATCCAGCCCTTCTGCTGGCCACTGGCAAATCAAATAATAATTCAGTGCCGGGCGACACTTACCGCAACCATCGGGTGTCTTCCATTCAAGAAAATCCATCGTGGCGCGAATCGATTTTAGTTCGTGGTCTTTAATCGCTGCCCTGATCGCATCGTGCGAGTGATCGGTACAACCGCAAATGGGTTTTAAATGCGGTGCTGTTGAAAAATTTCCACCGACGATATGTGCCAGCAATGATTCAACCAGCCCGGTACAGGAACCACACGAGCTTGATGCCTTGGTATGGGCGCGCACCTCTTCCAGAGTCAGCAGTTTTTTATCATTAATCGCTTTAACAATGTCTCCCTTACAGACACCGTTACAGCCACAAATCTCCGCGCTATCGGACATGGCAACAACGCGATTATTATCACCATGGCCCGAGTCACCAAGATGCGCCTGACCGAACAGCAACTTCTCACGATAATCCGAAATATCGGTGCCATCACGCATCAGGTCAAAGTACCAGATACCATCGATGGTATCGCCATACATCACCGCGCCCTTGATCCTGTTATCCTGAACGACCAGTTTTCGATAAACACCGCGCGCGATATCCTGAAACACCAGCTCCTCGGTATTTTCATCACCAGTAAAATCACCCGCAGAAAACAGGTCAATACCGGTTACCTTTAGCTTGGTTGAAGTCACGGTGCCTTCATAACGGCCAATACCATGTTGCGCAAGATGATTGGCACAGACACGCGCCATTTCGTAGAGCGGCGCCACCAGTCCATAAGTCATACCACGATGCTGCACACATTCACCAACTGCATACACTCGCGGATCATAAGTTTGCAGCGTATCACTCACGACAATGCCGCGTTCGCAATAGATGCCCGCCTGCTGCGCAAGCTCAAAGTTTGCGCGAATACCGACTGCCATCACGACCAGGTCAGCATAGATTTCCGTACCATCTTTGAAACGTACCTTTTCAACACGATCCTTGCCAATTATTGCCTCGGTCTGTGCTGCCATCAAAAAGCTCAGGCCTCGTTGCTCCAGTGATGACTGCAACATTTTTGCCGCAGCCTTATCAAGCTGACGTTCCATCAGCGTATCCATTAAATGCACGACTGTTACGCTCATGCCCTGCTGCATTAAACCGTTTGCCGCTTCCAGTCCAAGCAGGCCACCGCCAATGACCACGGCGTGTTTATGTTTCCTGGAGCAGTCAATCATCTGATCAACATCATGAATATCGCGGAATGAAATCACGCCATCCATGTCGTGACCCGGAACAGGAATAATAAAAGGATTTGACCCGGTAGCAATTAAAAGTCGATCATATTCTTCAGCGGTACCATCACTGGCAATAACACGCCGCTTTGCACGATCAATTTCATCGACCTTTTTACCCTTGTGTAATTTAATACCATTATCCTGGTACCACTGCTCATCATTGAGCATGATTTGCTCAATCGTTTTTTCGCCAGCCAGCACCGGTGACAGCATAATTCGATTGTAGTTACCATACGGCTCGGCACCGAACACGGTAATATCATAGGCATCCGGGGCAATTTTTAGCAGCTCCTCTACTGTACGGATTCCCGCCATG
>JAOUPA010000218.1 GCA_029880105.1 Gammaproteobacteria bacterium | reverse complement strand
ATGGATACTCATCCAGTCCGACGGCCGGTAATCAACATAGGCCCATTCGATGATGGCATCAAAGTTTCCATCAACACCGGTACCTAAAACCTGTGAAACCACGGACATGTTTTCTGCCACATCTGAAGAGATTTGCAGACCAAATCGCGTATCTGTCTCGAAACTGGCATCATTCTGGACACCACGGTCACCCAGGCTGCCAATATACCGATTCTTATTTTTATCATCGTGCCAGGCGACACCGGCTGTTAAAAATCCGTCAAACTGGACAGCTAAAGCTGATGGCGCTGTCAATGCAGCCGCTATAGCACCGACAAGGATACTGATTTTTTTGTACATGGTTATCCCCCATTTTTTCTAATTTATTGTTTATAAAGTAGCGCATATATACCCTTTGGCAAGAGATTAGTGCATTTTCTTTATAATCTAGGGAGAATGTATCTGTAAGATACTGATTAGCGAGATGGAATACCGATTATCGATCTCGGCTGTTTTTACGTTTTTTATCCTTTCTCTTGATAAACTGGATCATTCTACGGCGCTTAAACTGCTGGCGTGGACTGAGTTCATTTTTTTTGCCTTCGAAGGGATTTTCACTACTTTTGAACTCTATCTTTATCGGTGTACCAACGATTTTTAGCTCTTTAATGAACAAGCTTGAAAGATAACGTTTATAGGACGGTGGCAACAGGTCAGTCTGATTGCCGTGAATAATAATACGGGGCGGATTCATGCCGCCCTGATGTGCATAACGAAGCTTGATTCTTCGACCACTGACCAGAGGCGGGGCATGTTTGGCAATTGCTTTCTCGAGCAGGCGTGTCAGTTCAGGCGTAGCTATCTTACGAATGGCAGAGGCATATGCGCGCCCAATTGCATCATAAAGCAAACCAACATTGGAACCGTGTAGGGCAGAGATAAAATACATTTCAGCGAATTCGGTAAAACCAAGCTGTTTTTCTATATCCTTTTTAATTTTTTCCCGCTGGTATTCATCAAGTCCATCCCATTTATTGAATACCATAACCAGGGCACGACCAGCCTCGAGTATATAACCTAGCAAGTGAAGATCCTGATCAGCGACCTCTCTTTGCGCATCAATCATCATAACCACAACATTACATTCGTCGATGGCCTGCATGGATTTGATCACACTGAACTTCTCAACCGTCTCTTTGACAGAGCGTCGGCGACGCACACCCGCAGTATCAATCAGCGTATAGCGCTGACCTTCACGTTCAAAGGGAATATAAATACTGTCACGAGTCGTGCCCGGCATATCAAATACCACGACACGTTCTTCACCAAGCACACGGTTAATTAGTGTTGACTTGCCTACGTTAGGGCGACCAACAAAGGCAACCTTTATGCCCTGTTCAGATTCATGCGGCAACTCTTCATGTTCTGTCTGTTCAAAGTTTGCTAATGCCGCATCAAGCAATTCATTGATACCGCGATTGTGTGCTGCTGCAATAATAATGGGATTACCAAAACCCAGTGAAAAAAACTCGGTACTGACTGTTCTTATATCGAGACCATCACTTTTATTGACGACCAGCGTGACCTGTTTTCCAGTTCGGCGCAATTGACCGGCAATGACCTCATCAGCCGACGTCAAACCGTCGCGCGCATCTACCAGAAATAAAATTGCATTAGACTCTTCTATTGCCAGCAGTGTCTGCCTGGCCATGTGCTCATCAAGCTCCTCATTCTCACCGCTCAAACCCCCGGTATCGATCACTACAAACTCTTTGGTACCGTAATGACCATGGCCGTATTTTCGATCACGAGTAAGGCCCGGATAATCGGCCACCAGGGCATCACGGCTTTTGGTTAGCACATTATAGAGTGTGGATTTTCCGACGTTGGGACGACCTACCAATGAAAGAACAGGTTTCATAATATAAAGATCGCGCCTATTTGGCTACAGCCAAATCATCGAGCGTATAGGAGTACAACATACCATCACGTGTTGTAACAATAATGGCATCTTCGGTAACAACAGGCGGCACAAGAATACCATTTTCAATGATATAGGCATCCTCTTCACCGCCAACAGAAATACGCGCCACAAATCTACCGTCCGACTTCGATATAACATGTAGATAACCCTCGGCATCACCGAGAACCAGGTAATCACCAAACAGGACTGGCCGTGTTACTTTTCTCGCCTGCAATTTATCCTGCTTCCACAAAGTAGCACCACTGTAACGATCCATCGCCCATATATGACTACGCTCATCGGCACTGTAAATTACTTTTGAGTCAACGGTAACACCACTATAAGTTGAAAAATCTCGCGCCCACAACAGCTGTCCTTTCTGCACATCAATAGCTGCGATACGCCCCTGATAACCTGCTGCATATAAAACGTATCCATACAGATCCAGACGACCATCAACATCAACCAGTCGCTGTATCTCAGAATGACCCTGTGGAGTAGACAGAGTTACATCCCATATCACCTCACCATTATCCAGTGATAACGCAACCAGTCGGCCATTGGACATGCCCGCGTAAACACGGTCACGCGTTGCAACCAGTGGCCCACTACCACGTAAGGTTAGTGCAGGCTTGGACTGCTGATAGCTCCAGCGAGTTTTTCCGCTATCCTGTGCAAGGCCGAGAATCTGGCCATCAACGGTACGAATAATGATTGAGTCACCGACAATAACAGGAGGAGACAAAATTTCGCTGGGCGCATCAATTTTCCACTTAACACTATTAAGAGCTGTCTCAACTGCAATCAACTCACCTTCTTTTGTAGTAAACAACAGTAGTGAGCCATTACCGCCAACCCCACTACTCAATGTAGTATCGAGATCAACTTCGCTCAACTGAACTCCGTCTTTCAGGTCTACTATCGTAACAATACCATCTCGCCCTGCAGTGACCACTTTGTCATCAAGCAGCAATGGCTCAATAAATAGGAACTGCTGCTCTATTGCACCATGAGTACGAAGCGCCCACTGTTCTTGCAGCACTTTTTCTGGCTTGAAATCCGTTAATACTGCAGGCGGCTCTGAATTGTCATCATCACCACCACAAGCTGACAACAAGGCAAAACTACATAGCAGAAAACAGCAACGAATCCTCATCATACTGAATCATTAGATCCAATATTTTCAAAACTCGAATCTCCCAGATTCTGGCGTTTCAATTGTAA
>JAOUPA010000051.1 GCA_029880105.1 Gammaproteobacteria bacterium | reverse complement strand
GGTGATGCCGGATCTACCCGCTTTTATTTGTCGCTGGAAGATGACCTGATGCGAATTTTTGCCTCAGATCGAGTTGGCGGGTTGATGAAAAAACTGGGTATGCAGAGGGGAGAGGCAATTGAACACCCTTGGGTTAATCGTGCCATAGAAAATGCTCAGCGTAAGGTTGAAGGACATAACTTTGATATTCGTAAACAGGTACTGGAATACGATGATGTGGCTAATGACCAGCGCAAGGTGGTTTATGCTCAGCGTAATGAAATGATGGCGGCTAGCGATCTGTCTGACGTGGTAAAAAATATTCGTGAAGACGTACTCAATGACGTAATTTCGACTTTCATTATTCCGGGTAGCCTGGACGAGCAGTGGGATATTGCGGGTCTTGAGAATGCCATCTATGAAGAATTTGGTAGCGAGATGAGAATTCAGCAGTGGCTGGATAATGATGACAGCTTAAATGAACAGGGATTGCGCAAGCGTATTCTTGAAACGCTGTTTGAAGACTATCATGCTAAGGAATTATTGGCTGGTGAAGCTGGCATGCGTAACTACGAGAAATATGTGCTACTGAATGTGCTAGATAAAATATGGAAAGAGCACCTGGCGGCAATGGATTATTTACGTCAAAGTATTGGACTGCGCGGTTATGCACAGAAAAATCCCAAGCAGGAATACAAACGTGAATCGTTTGAAATGTTCTCTGAGATGCTGGATAAAATTAAGCATGAAGCAATCACTATCTTGTCCAAGGTCAAAATTCAGGCGCGTGAAGAAGTTGAGAATATTGAAGAGCGTGGGCATGCTCAGACTGAAAATGTGAATTATCAACATGAAGAAGTCGATGCTATACATGGTAGTCACGAAGCAGAAGGTGAAAAAACGTCTAAACCATTTGTGCGTGAAGAAAGAAAGCTGGGCCGTAATGAACCTTGCTGGTGCGGTTCTGGTAAAAAATTTAAACAATGTCATGGTAAGCTGAGCTGAGTGTAAATCATTATTTGTTCGAGGTGAGTTGTGGCAGTAGGACTTTCAGATCCTGTTAATCTTTTTCCGGTCAAAGGTATTGAACTGGCATCAATGGCCTGCGGTATCAAATCTAATGGACGCGATGATCTCGTACTGATAAAAGTTAATAAGGGAGCAACTTGCGCGGCAACATTTACAAAAAATGCCTTTTGTGCTGCCCCTGTTACCGTGGCAAAAAAACATCTCGCTATCACCAATCCCAGGGCGCTATTGATTAACTCAGGCAATGCGAATGCGGGTACTGGTAAGCTGGGTATTCGAGATGCAGAGCAAAGCTGCGAGTGGCTGGCTGATGTCCTTGAATGCAGTGCCAATGAAATTTTACCGTTCTCTACAGGCGTTATTGGTGAGCCTATGCCTATGGCTGTGCTTAATTCAGGCATTAAAGCTATCAGCCAACTGGCAGTGGAAGATAACTGGCTGACGGCAGCACGCGGTATTATGACAACAGATACTATCGCCAAAGCTATTTCAAAACAAATCACAATAAAAGATGAGACTATTACCATTACAGGTATCGCCAAGGGATCGGGTATGATCTGCCCGAATATGGCGACTATGCTTGCGTTTATAGGTACTGATGCAAAAGTTGAAAAAGGCCATTTACAGCAGTGTCTGGATAAGGCAGTAGCAAGAAGCTTTAACTCTATTACCGTTGATAGTGATACTTCAACCAATGATGCATGTATCTTGCTTGCATCTGGAGTATCTAATGCTGGCCTCATTGAGGCAGACAGCGAGGCGGCGGAAATCTTTGCACAGGCAGTTGAAGATATCTGTCTGCACCTGGCACATGCAATTGTACGTGATGGCGAAGGTGCGACTAAATTTATTAGTATTAATGTTGTTTCTGCAGCCACACTGGCAGAGGCCAGAGACGTTGCTTATACTATTGCGCATTCACCCCTGGTGAAAACAGCATTATTTGCGAGTGATCCAAACTGGGGGAGAATACTCGCTGCTGTGGGTAGAGCGGGCATTGAGAACTTGGTTCTTGAAGATGTCTCTATTTATCTTGATGATGTCTGTATCGTTAGTGGTGGAGCGAGAGATGCCGCTTACACTGAAGAAGCTGGGCAGCGCATAATGAACCAGTCTGAAATTACGATTAAGGTAATTCTGTGTCGTGGTGATGTCTCTACTACAATCTGGACCACTGACCTGTCACACGAGTATGTAACAATCAATTCAAACTACCGTAGCTAGTACTATGACTAAGGAAGTAGTACATGTTGCGGCGGCAGCCATCGTTAATGATTTTAATGAAGTTTTAATCAGTCAGCGTGCCCATGACGCACATCAGGGTAGTTTGTGGGAATTTCCTGGTGGCAAAATTGAGCATGGCGAATCTGTGCATCAGGCATTGCTCAGGGAGTTGCATGAGGAAATTGATATTCACGTCGACTCCTGCCGACCACTGATAAAAGTGAAACATGAATATGCTGATAAAACTGTATTGCTAGATGTATGGAAGGTTAATAGTTTTACAGGGAAAATAACAGGTAAAGAAGGGCAGGCTATTCGCTGGCAAGCGGTAGATCAATTAAGCCATTCTGAATTTCCTGCTGCAGATGTACCGGTTATCCGGGCATTGAATTTGCCAGAAAGTTATCTGATAACGGGCAAGTTTGATTCTATTCATGATTTTGAGCAGCGGTTTGGTACGGCAATTGACAATGGTATTCGTCTTGCACAACTAAGGTTGACCCATGATTGGTTACAGGAAAATAACA
Source organism: Gammaproteobacteria bacterium (assembly GCA_029880105.1). GTDB lineage: Bacteria > Pseudomonadota > Gammaproteobacteria > SZUA-229 > SZUA-229 > LH-M37. The sequence continues at coordinate 8,785 of JAOUPA010000051.1, read as the reverse complement.
AAAAAACTGCAAGTCAGATCATTAATCTGGCGATAAATTTATGCAGGCAGTCCGGGGTCAGGTTGCTGTTTAATATTCCCGAAGAAATTAGCACGGAAATCACTTCTTCCAGTCTACATCTGAATAGCCATAAACTGAGCCAATATACCAGCCGGCCAGATTGTGACGCCTTGTGTGTCTCCTGTCACACGAAGGAAGATTTAATTGAAGCGCAACATTTGGGCGCAGATTTCATGGTATTGTCACCAGTGCAGGCGACAGCCACACATCCTGATGTTATACCTTTAGGCTGGGATAAATTTTCAGAAATGATTGCTGAAATTAATGTGCCCGTTTATGCGCTGGGCGGCGTATCTCCTGGTGATCTGGAAAAGGCATGGCTGGCAGGTGCTCAAGGGATTTCTGCAATTGGCGCGCTCTGGAATCTGCCGTAATTCTTATATAAATTAAAAAATCAATGCAGTGCTAAATGGTGCACAGGTTGAGTTTGAAATTTATATCTTCATTACAGGGCTCTGGCCGATTCGCAGGGTCTTCATTTTTCATGAAGCGAATAGAGAACCGGTGTTTGCCCGCACTGATCTCAGGATAGTAATTACTGCCTGCATCAATGCTTATTCTTAGTAGTTGAATGGCCTGGCTAGTGTCTATGGATTTCTGGAAAAAGCCATGGGCAGCTATTTCATTGGTATCTTCAACACTGTGCCTTAGTATATCCAGGATCAGGTGAATCGACAGATCGAGGATATTAAATGGCTCGAACCACTTCTGTATGTGGTTCTTGCGAGTATGTTCAGGCAGGCCCTGCCAGAACTGGTAGACGGGTAGGTCGAAATCACAGATGCAGCCTGGTAATGAGTTTTTTTGTTTTATTGCCGTAAGCAATTCTACAGACTGAGTATTCTGTCCTAGTTGGCCCTTGATCGAGTGCAACTCAGCGATCAGTTTCTTCTGTTTGCTTAGCAGTGTTTCGAGTTGACCCTGATCTATTTGTGTACGTTTGGATAACCGTTCAAGGCGTCCATGCTGACGCTCAAGCTCTTTTAGAACTTCGAGTTTGATATCAGATCGGCTTGTAAAGGCAAGTAGCTCATTAATGGTATCTACAGCAATGCTATTATTCCATACGCTTCCCTGCCTCAGGTGATAGTGAAACTGGTGAAACAGTTTCTCCAGGCGCAAAAAAGTACGTATGCGCTCATTGGTCGGTTGTTCATATGTATATAGCTTTGTCACGGCATAGGTCTTGGTGCTGGTTGGGGGCTAATTTTTGCACAAAATGCTATATTGTCAAAATGGTTATAGTGCTGTCAGGAGGTCATATTGAGATATTTCTTATGCAGGTTGTATATAGATGCCCTTAGATCCTCAAGCTCACCATTATTTTCCAGTATATCATTGGCCTGCTCTAGACGAGTTTGACGGTCTACCTGATTGTCCATGATACGCTGTATTTGCGCTTCAGATCGGCCATCTCGCTGACTGGTGCGCCTTATCCTGATGTCGTCATCAGCATCAATCACAATAATTCGGTCAACCAGGTCGGTAAAGTTGCTTTCGAACAATAACGGAATTGACAGTACTATATAAGGGCTGTCTGGTGTAAGTGCAATTTCGTGAAGTATGCGCTGCCTGACTATCGGGTGCAGTATATTTTCAAGTGCTGATTTTTTGGATAGATCAGAGAAAACGGTTTCAGCCATTTTTTTTCTGTCAAGTTCACCATCACTAGTTATAAAGCTATTGCCAAATTCATGAATAATTTTGCTGAAGCATTCATTGCCTGATAGCGTTAACTGGTGTGCGATTAGATCAGCGTCAATAATGGTAACGCCAAGGCTTGAAAAGATATCAGCGGCAGTAGATTTACCGCTTCCTATACCGCCAGTCAGGCCGATTTTTAGCATCACTGAATATTAGTTAGATAAAACTGGTTTATCTTGTGGCCCCACATCATAGCAATCCAGCCTGCGACAGCTAAATATGGCCCAAAAGGTATGGGCTGCTGCCTTTTTGTTAAGCCTGTGAGTATCATGAAGATACCAGTGACAGCGCCAACAACGGAAGAAAGTAAAATAATTTGAGGTAGTAGCTGCCAGCCTAGCCATGCGCCTAGCGCTGCCAGTAGTTTAAAGTCACCAAAACCCATGCCTTCCTTACCGGTAACTATTTTGAATAGCTGGAAGACTGTCCACAGAACCATATAGCCTGAAATAGCACCGATCAGGCTAGAGTTTGTATCTGTAAATACACTAAAGAATGAGATCAGAAGTCCGAGCCAGAGTAAGGGTAGGGTAATATCGTCTGGAAGTAGCTGTTTGTCATAATCGATCATTGTGAGCGCAATCAGCGTCCAGGTTAGAATTAACGCGCACAGCGTAGTGAACGTAACACCGAACTGCATTGCCACAAGAACGGATAAAACACCAGTAATAAGCTCTATTGAAGGATAGCGCAGTGAAATTCCGCTGCCACAGGAAGAGCACTTGCCTTTAAGAAAAAGATAACTGATTACCGGGATGTTTTCCCAGGCGCGGATGTTGTGGCCGCAGTGTGGGCAGGTTGACCCAGGTTTTGCCAATGAGAGTTGTTGTAATTTTTCATCAATGATAGCGTCACCTAACTCGAGATATTCGTGACACTGAATACGCCAGTCACGTTCCATCATGATAGGTAGACGATAAATGACAACATTAAGAAAACTGCCTACACATAGGCCTAAAGCAAGCGTGGCTGTATAAAACAGCCACGGCGTGATTTCAAAAATATGGAATATTTCCATTTGTTAATATCCTGAATATTAAGATCTAGCGCCTTTTTCTAGCCGACCACTTCACCCATTTTGAAGAGGGGTAAATACATGGCGATAACCAGGCCACCAATAACTACGGCCAGGAATGACATAATTAGGGGTTCCATCAGTGTCGTTAGATTTTCGACAGCATCATCAACTGCTTCTTCGTAATAATCAGCCACCTTGGATAGCATGGCATCAAGTGCGCCTGATTCCTCACCAATACCCACCATCTGTATAAGCATGTTAGGGAAGAGATCGAGTCTTTGTGAAAGGCTGGTCTGTAATGTTGTACCTTGGGCAATTTCGTCCCGGATGTTCAGGATGGCTTTTTTGTAGATAATATTACCTGATGCCCCTGCAACCGAATCCATGGCATCAACCAGGGGTACACCTGCTGCAAACATGGTAGCGAGTGTGCGCGAAAACTTGGCTATAGCCGCACTTCGTGTAAGGCCAGATACGACTGGTGCTTTGAGGTAGAACCTGTCTAAAGCCTCTCTAAATTTTCTGGATCGTTTTTTTGTTTCTGCGAATGCTGTAAAAATTGCGGCAACTATCAGACCAAGAATCCAGCCATCTGAGGTCATAAATTCAGACATCTCTACGACCATTTGTGTGAATGCGGGTAGCTCAGAGCCAAAGCTGGAAAACATTTCTTTGAATACGGGGACCACGAACACCAATAGAATAACGGTCACAACCGCTGCAACAATCAGTACAGAAATTGGGTAGGTCAGTGCCTTTTTGATTTTCTTTCTCAGTAATTCGGTTTTTTCTTTATAGGTGGCTACTTTTTCAAGCAGTGTTTCCAGAGCACCCGATTGTTCACCAGCATCGACCAGGTTGACGAATAAGTCATCAAAATATAGGGGATGTTCGGCCATTGCAGAGGCCAGTGTGTTACCGCCTTCAACACTTGCCTTGATTTTAAAAATAAGCTCAGCCATGCTGGGATTAGAATGTCCGCTACCTACGATATCAAAGGACTGTACCAGTGGTACGCCGGCCTTCATCATCGTGGCCAGCTGCCGGCTAAACACGGCTATGTCATTGGTAGTGATTTTTTTGCCACTTTTTTTCTTCTTCTGTTTTTTTATTTTACCAGGTTTTGCTGTAACACCCTGTTTTTTCAATTCTGCTTTAACCGCATCAATACTGACAGCTGTAGTCGTACCTTTTACGGTTTTTCCCAGTTTGTTAGTGCCTTCCCAGGAAAAGGTGGAGGTTGTGCTCGCTGCTGCTTTAGCCATGGTTGATTACCTGAATGCTAGTCCTTGGTCACACGATTAATTTCTTCAAGGCTGGTTATGCCCTGAATAACTTTTAGTATTGCAGATTGCCGTAAATCATTAATACCTTCTTTTTGAGCCTGATCAGCCACTTCCAGTGCAGTTCCACCTTCCATGATAATTCGTCCGATAGCCTCTGATACAGGCATTACCTGGTAGATACCGACACGGCCTTTGTAGCCTTTATCACAGGCATCACAGCCCACGGCTTTGTAGATTGTGGGTTTTGCCTTAATTTGCTCCTCTGTGAAGCCTTCTTCTTCAAGCACGGCTCTTGGAAGATCATCGACAGCCTTGCATTTTTCACACAGACGGCGCCCTAGTCGCTGGGCGATAATCAGGTTCACGGCTGCAGCAATATTAAAGGGTGGTACGCCCATGTTAACCAGACGGGCCAGAGTCAGTGGTGCATCATTGGTATGCAGCGTTGACATTACCATGTGACCAGTTTGCGCTGCCTTAATCGCAATTTCAGCCGTTGCCAGGTCTCGAATCTCACCAACCATGATAATGTCAGGGTCCTGACGCAGGAAGGCTCGAAGCGCAGCCTCAAAGGTCATACCGACCTTTTCATTAACGTTGACCTGGTTAATGCCCTCGAGGTTAATTTCCACTGGGTCTTCTGCGGTAGAAATATTGGTATCTTCAGTATTAAGGATATTCAGGCCGGTGTATAGAGATACGGTTTTACCGCTACCCGTTGGGCCGGTAACCAGAATCATTCCGTATGGATTGGCCAGTGCGTTCAGGTAACGCTCTTTTTGTTCTGGCTCATAACCCAGCATATCAATGCCCAGCGAGGCGCTGGATGGGTCCAGGATACGCATTACCACCTTTTCGCCAAACAAAGTCGGGCAGGTGTTAACACGGAAGTCGATGGCCTTATTTTTTGATATTTTTAGTTTAATACGGCCATCCTGTGGCACGCGCTTCTCAGAGGTATCCATTTTTGACATGACCTTGATACGGGCAGCCAGCTTCTCCCTCATTTGAACTGGGGGGGAGGCGACTTCACGTAATACACCATCGATACGAAAACGGACACGGTAGCGTTTTTCATAGGGTTCGAAATGGAGGTCAGAGGCGCCTTTTTTAATCGCATCGAGCAGGATCTTGTTGACAAATTTTACAATTGGCGTGTCATCGATGCCGGAGCTTGAGTCGTCATCTGCACTTGGTGCTGCTTCAGTATCGGCAAACTCCAGATCCTCGAGACCTTCTTCCAGCATGTCATTCATGCCGTCATCTTCTTCCAGTATTTTTTCGATTATACGGGAGAGTTTGTCGACTTCGACGAGCACTGCTTCAGTGTTGCTACCAGTCTGGAATTTAATATCGTCGATGGCGGCAAGGTTGGTTGGGTCAGAAATGCCTATATACAGACGATTACCACGTTTATATAGAGGTAGTGCATGGTGTTTTTCAATGAGCTTGTCATCGACCAGATCTTTCGGTACTGCTTCGGTATCGAGTGCATCAAGGTCAAATACTGGTAGGCCAAACTCCGCAGAGGCCTCCATGGCAATTTTCTTGGCTGACAATATCTTATGATCTACCAGATACTGGGTGAAGGTAATCTTCTCTTCACGGGCCCCTTTGATAGCTTCAATAGCTTTTGCTTCATCGATAAGGCCGTCATTGACGAGTTTGCGAGAAAGGCCCTGAAGTCTTGGTTCTGCAGACATAGATATATTACTTGTTCCGTTGTTTTAGGTGTTGAAGCCACGAGTCTCTATATCACAGTGGCAGAATTTCATACTCGCTAAGCATAGCGTAAAATTGTTCAAATTGTCATATTTATGCGCGAGTTATCTGAATTTTGTCGGCAATAAAAAACCCGGGAAACCCGGGTTAGTTTACTAGTCATGTGCCAAGTACTAAGGCCTGGATAGGGTATGGGTAATTGTTGGGTCGCTGATGAGTGTTACCGTGACACTATAACATTTCTTGATGTTACCGCATGCGCCGGCCGCAACATTATATTGAAACTTGTCATTATCGGTAGGGTTCCATTCCAGTGCGGCGGTCAATGTATCAGCGCCACCGGGTATATACGAACCAGCAAGGTAGGTTTCATTTTCGTAAAAAAAATTGTCTTCAAAACCGGCAAGGGTGACAGCATTGGTTGCAACGGCTTTTTGATTGGCCTCTTTGATATAGTCGGTATATGCGGGCACTGCAATGGCAGCGAGCATCCCGATGATGGCAACGGTAATCATCAGTTCAATCAAGGTGAAGCCGTTGTTGGGATAATTATTTTTCATGTCGCACTCCTCAAGCTAGATGTAGCCGATATAGGCTATCGTCAGGATATTCTGGGCTATTTACCAGAAATTGCCTAGTAGTTTAGCGTTGATATGGTGTTAACGGTAGAAATGTAATGACGAATGTAATTCTTTTTGATATCAACTAATAAGCGGTAGGCCGTTTGAGGTTACAGGGGTAAAATCGCGCTCCTTTTATGTTTATGTGTTGCCAGGAGGGCGCAACTACCAGCAGAATTATGGTCTGGTTATGAGTGGTGCTGAGACAGTGACTTCAGTACCAATAATACCACCGTTGTGAGACGCTAAATGGCAAAAAAAACCCGCACGAAGCGGGTTTTTTTCCAGATAGCAATGCCTGAATTAGAGGCCTGCACCTTTCTGGCATTGTGCAATTGTGGTGCTACCAGGGTTTGCTCCTAAAGCAGCGGTATAGACAGTTGTACCAGCAGCATCTACAGTGGCAGTAATTAAACATGCATCATTGTCAAAAGTAAGAGTGCCTGCTGTGTTAACGACAGGTGGGTTAGGTGAAATACTCAGACCAGCCTGATTGCCAACTTCGGTTGCCAGAGAAGTACAGCCGATGTCTGTCTGGATACAGGCCTGCAGTTTGGTGATGTAGTTACCTACGGCTTTCATACCAGCACCACCTTTAGAGGTTGATACGTATTCCTGATATGCAGGTACAGCAATCGCAGCCAGAATACCGATAATCGCTACAACGATCATCAATTCGATAAGGGTAAAACCCTGTTGTACTTTTTTCATGATAATTCCTCTTTAAATTAAATAGAAATAATTGGGGTATGGGTCGTTAATTTTGTTTATTTAACCCGATTGACACGGGGCTGCTGTATTTATAGCAGTTGCCGTGCCAATAATCAAACTATCATTTAATGTTTTTAAAAACAGGTAGATAGGTGATTTTTATTATTTTTTATAATGTCTATGGAGGTGACAAAATTGTCACAAAGTGACAATTTTGTCATACATTGTGTCATCTGTCCGTGTTAATCAGATACATTGGCATAATGTACGCTGCTTTATTCAAGACCCATCTTTTCCAGGCGGTAGCGGAGCTGCCTCAGGCTAAGCCCAAGGCGTTTTGCCGCGGCAGTTTTATTCCAGCGGGTTTCTTCGAGCGCCTGTATAATGGCATTTTTTTCCTGCCCGGCAAGATCGATAGAGCTGGTATGTTCCTCTGGCATCTGCCTTTGTCTGGGCTTGAGATGCAGGTCATGGAGTGTGATGCGATTGTTCTCAGCCATCGCCAGCGCTCTCTCAAGGATATTTTCCAGCTCCCGGATATTGCCGGGAAAGGAGTAGCTTTTCAGTGCCGAGAGCGCCTCTTTATCCAGTGTGGGAATGGATGTTAAGCCAGACTTATTCGCCAGGTTCTGTAGTATCTGCTCAGCAAGTAAAGGTATATCTTCAGCGCGCGCTCTCAGGCTGGGTACAGACAGGTCGATTACGTTAATGCGGTAGTACAGGTCCTCACGGAAAAGGCCTTCTTTTACCTGCGTTGCGAGGTCTTTGTGGCTGGCGCTGAGAATGCGTACGTCCACAGATATTTCGTGAGAACTGCCCACGGGTCGAATGGCCTTTTCCTGAATGGCGCGTAGTAGCTTGACCTGCATGTGCATCGGTAATTCTGCTATTTCATCCAGAAAGAGGGTGCCACCTTCAGCGGTCTGAAATAAGCCCTGCTTGTCATTACTGGCACCGGTGAAACTGCCCTTGATATGGCCAAAAAATTCACTTTCCATCAGTTCGGTGGGGATGGCGCCGCAGTTGACCGGTACAAAGGCGGCATCAGATCGGTTGCTCTGTTCGTGAATCATCCTGGCGACGCGCTCCTTGCCGGAACCGGACTCGCCATGAATAAAAACGGGCGCCTGGCTACGTGCCAGTTTCTCAATATGATAGGTTAATTGCCTGACGATACTGGATTGCCCGGTAATGGTGGTGACTGTTTTCCTGTCTAGTGTTACGGCCGCTGATTTGGTTGCTGTAGAAACCAGGGTTCGTAGCATGTGGATATCCACAGGTTTGGAAACAAAATCAAAGGCACCGGCTTTAAGCGCTCTGACGGCAGATTCCATATTGCCGTGGGCAGTGATAACCGCAACTGGCAGGGTCGGATGATTTTTCTGTATGTATTCGACTAGCTCTATGCCATTGCCATCGGGTAAGTGCATGTCAGTCAGGCAGAGGTCAAAATCATTTTTTTTGAGGAGTGTATATGCATCCTCAATTGAGTAGGCAGAGTTGGTTTGAAAGCCCATGCGCATCAGTGTTATCTCTATTAACTCACAGATGTCTGGTTCATCATCAATGATGAGTACATGTTTAGCTGACATTGTTGCTCTGTTATCTCTATAAGTTTTATATGTTCATGGTATGTGGGTCATGCTGCATAAAGTGAATTCTAA
>JAOUPA010000217.1 GCA_029880105.1 Gammaproteobacteria bacterium | reverse complement strand
AGAAGCTGGCAACACAGGTAGTAGATAAAATTCAGGACATTAAATTAATTCATAACATTAAACACACCTATGAAGAAAGTCGTGATGAATTAAAGATTGTTATAGATCGAGAGCGTGCCGCCGATCTTGGTATTCGTGCCGATCAGTTAGGTCAGGCATTACGCATCGCTATTGATGGTATGATTGTTTCAACCTATCTCGAAGGTGATCATGAATTTGATATACGCCTACGCCTACCAGCAGTCGATACTGCAGATATCGAAGCATTACAGAATATTTTAATCAGTTTTAAAAATGGTCAGGGCATACGCCTGGGCGATATCGCCAGCATCAAATACGGACCAGCACCCAGTGAAATCATGCACGATCAACAACAACGCGCCGTTGAGATCAGCGCCTCTTTAGACGAAAACGCATCACTGAGTGAGGTTACTGAAGCAATTCAAAAACAACTGGAAGGATTCACCTTGCCTGAAGGCTATACTTTTTATGATAGCGGTAGTAGCCAGTTACTGAAAAGTGGCACAAAGGCTGGAACGCAGGTTTTATTACTCGCCATTTTCCTGGTGTTTGTTGTTATGGCCGTGCATTACGAATCACTGCGCAACCCACTCATTATTATGACCAGCGTACCTTTTGCAGCCATTGGCGTTGCTGTTGGTCTCTGGTTATTCGATATGGTGATTTCCATGCCTGTCTGGCTTGGCCTGATTATGCTGGCGGGCATTGTGGTCAATAATGCAATTATGCTGGTTGAACAAATTGAAATTGAACGTGAACACAATACAGACATACACCAGGCCATCAGGCAGGCAGCAGGCTTACGACTACGCCCTATTCTAATGACAACATTAACAACTGTGTTCGGCATGTTACCACTCGCCATAGGTTGGGGTGAAGGCTCTGAGATGCTACAACCACTAGCTTTTGTTATTGTATGGGGACTGAGTTTTTCCATGCTAGTGAGTTTGATTTTAATACCTTCCATTTATCAAATATTTCACCTGAAAAATTAACGGTAATTATCTGTCATATTATTAACTTGTTCATTATCATTAAAAGGAATATAAATATGTTCAGGCGTTTCGAAGATTCAATTGACTTCAGCATAGCAACCCCGAGAACACTATTATGACAGCCACCATCACCGAACCATCCTTCAGAGAAAGCGTAGACCTCATGGTCGACAGGGCTATGTGTGTTTTAGGTCTCGATGAGGGTACTGCCACTGCAATCAAGTCCTGTAATGCTGTTCTACAGGTTAAGTTTCCAGTAAAAATTCGCGGCAAAATTGAGGTCTTCACCGGCTGGCGCGCCACCCACAGCACCCACCGACTGCCATCAAAAGGCGGTATACGTTATGCGCCTTATGCCGACCAGGATGAGGTAGAGGCACTGGCATCATTGATGACTTATAAGTGCGCACTGGTTGATGTCCCCTTTGGTGGCTCAAAGGGCGCCCTGCTTATTGACCCGACACAATATGAGCGCGATGAACTCGAAATGATTACCCGCCGCTTTGCCCATGAGCTAATTCGAAAAGGTTTTCTCAGCCCTTCGACCAATGTACCTGCACCCGACATTGGAACTGGCCAGAGAGAAATGGCCTGGATCGCCGACACCTACAAACACCTGCACCCTGAAGACATAAATTACATCGCCTGTGTCACCGGCAAGCCCCTGTTCCACGGCGGCATTCGAGGCCGTGTTGAAGCTACTGGTCGAGGCGTTCAATACGTTGCTCAGGAATTTTTCCGTCATCCCGAAGATGTTAAATCTGCCAATATGCAAGGCTCTCTTCAGGGTAAAACCTGCGTGATTCAGGGTCTGGGTAATGTCGGCTATCACGCTGCAAAATTTCTCAGCGAAGAAGATGGCGTCATTATTACGGCGGTAATTGAACGCGATGGCGCGCTGATTAATGACAACGGTATCAATATCGAAGATTTATACCAGCATATTATTGCGCATGGCTCGATCAATAATTTCCCTGGTGCCACGTTGGAAGAAAACGGCATCGCTGTACTGGAAAAGCCCTGTGACATACTTATCCCTGCTGCACTGGAACGCCAGATAACCATGGAGAACGCAGACCGTATTCAGGCCAAACTGATTATCGAAGCCGCTAACGGCCCTATTACCTATGGTGCCGACGAAATTCTTAATAAAAAAGGTATCGTCATCATCCCGGATGCCTTTGCCAATGCCGGCGGTGTAACCGTCTCCTACTTTGAATGGATTAGAAATATTTCACACATCCGACTGGGCCGTATGCAAAGACGCCATGAGGAGACCCATGGCCTGCAGGTCGCCTCCATGCTTGAAGAACTCACTGGTAACAAGATATCCGATAGTTTGAGAAAGGCGGTGGCACATGGCGCAGATGAACTTGACCTGGTTCGCTCAGGCCTAGATGACACTATGCGTTCGGCCTACCAGCAAATTCGGGAAAACCTGCTCAAAAATGAAAAGATTACCGATTTCAGAACCGCCAGTTATGCTACCTCAATTGAAAAAATAGCGCGCTCTTATATCGATGTAGGCATTTATTAAATGCCAATAACCGCATGACGCGCTAAAATCGCGCCCATGCTTCAATTTAAAAATCTCAGCCTGCGTCGTGGCGCAAAACTGCTATTCGAACAGGCCAACTTCCAGGTTCATCCCGATCAGAAAGTCGGTATTACTGGTGCTAATGGCACCGGTAAATCCAGTTTATTTGCACTAATTCTCAACCAGCTACATGCCGACCTGGGTGATTGCCTGTACCCGAAAAACTGGGTCATCGCCCACGTAGCTCAGGAAACACCTGCAGATGAACGCACCGCGCTTGAATACGTCCTTGATGGCGATGCTGAACTTCGTAAGGTTGAGGCCGCCCTTGCTCTAGCTGAAAGCAAAAATGATGGAATTGAACTCGCTTCATTGCATAGCCACTACGACAACATTGGTGGCTACACCGCACGTAGTCGTGCTGGTCAGTTACTGTACGGCCTCGGCTTTAAGGCCGGCGATGAAAACCGGGCAGTAAAAGAGTACTCAGGCGGCTGGCGTATGCGCTTAAACCTGGCCAAGGCCCTGATGTGCCGTTCGAATTTATTACTGCTTGATGAGCCAACCAACCACCTCGATCTCGATGCAGTCATCTGGCTGGAGAACTGGCTCACGGCCTATACGGGAACGCTGCTACTGATTTCACACGACCGTGATTTTCTCAACAACGTCAC
>JAOUPA010000216.1 GCA_029880105.1 Gammaproteobacteria bacterium | reverse complement strand
CACTGGTCACAACATGGCCGTCTTTCTCGGCTGTGCCGGCGTGGAAGATTTTGGTAGTGACATTGTCAGCGCTATCCAGGCCACTGATGATATCACCCTTGTTGTAGTCACCGGGGTAACCACCGGCTGCCAGTACTACGCCAATCGAGGTACGTTCATCCCAGTCAGCGGTCGCCTTATCCAGTTTGCCATCAAGTGCAGCCAGGCAATGCTCGACCAGGTCTGACTTAAGGCGCATCATAATTGGCTGGGTTTCAGGGTCGCCAAAGCGTACATTGTATTCCAGTACCTTTGGCGTGCCGTCTTTGTCGATCATGACACCCGCGTATAAAAAACCGGTGTAGTCATTGCCTTCGGCGGCCATACCATCGACCGTAGGGCGAATGACTTCATTCATAATGCGATCGTGAATTTCAGGGGTGACTACCGGTGCCGGCGAATACGCGCCCATACCACCGGTGTTCGGGCCGGTGTCGCCGTTGTCGCGAGCCTTGTGATCCTGTGAGGTCGCCATTGGCAGGATGTTCCTGCCATCGACCATGCAGATGAAGCTGGCCTCTTCACCAAACAGGAATTCTTCGATGACCACGCGAGCGCCGGCATCGCCAAAGCGGTTGCCGGAGAGCATGTCCCTGACTGCACTGATAGCTTCATCCTCGGAGTGTGCCAGAATCACACCCTTACCGGCGGCCAGGCCATCTGCCTTGACCACCAGCGGTGCGCCCTGCTGTTTCACATAGGCAATGGCTTCGGCCTCATCGGTGAAGTTGCCATAGGCGGCAGTGGGGATATGGTGTCGCGCCAGAAAATCTTTGGTGAATGCCTTCGAGCCCTCCAGTTGCGCCGCGCCCCTGCTTGGGCCGAATGCCTTCAGGCCAGCTTCAGAGAAGGCATCGACGATACCCAGCACCAGTGGTGCCTCAGGGCCTACTATGGTCAGCCCGATATCGTTATTTTTGGCAAAATCGAGCAGTGCAGGAATATTCTCAGCACCAATATTGATGTTTTCAATCCCTTTCTCTAATGCGGTACCAGCATTACCTGGCGCAACATAAACATGGTCAACTTTGGGTGACTGGGCGGCTTTCCAGGCCAGCGCATGTTCGCGACCACCACCACCAACAACGAGAACTTTCATGATTTTTCCTGTGATTTGAGGCTAAAAAATTAAGTCGGGTATTTTATATTAATTAGCCTTGCCGAGCCATGTGACATTGGAAGAGTGGGCAGTATGCGGCGTGTTCATGTACCTTACACCTTGGCTCGCTGCGTTCATGAAAATTTGAGCCATGAAAATTTTTCGCAGTCACTGGCGAAGTTCTTTTTTTATCTTCAACAAAAAAAGGCGACCCGAAGGCCGCCTTTTTGATTGCTGTGTAACCAACAGGGAGGATTAGCGTTGAGCGCGTCGTCCTGACAGCTCGGTAGGTGCGATTAGCGCAGCGTAATCGTATGAGTGTACAAAAGCCCAAACGTGGATTTCCGCCTGTGCGGAAATGACGGCTTAAGATTAAGCATGATAAAAGAAATAAGCCCACTGAACATTAAACTCCTTCTCCAACGAACCCAACAACGAAGGTTGCGGAACCGCTTCCTTCGGATAAATATCCGTCACCTCAATAAAACATCGGCCAAAGCCTGCTGACTTGCGCCAGTTGTATTGCCATGCATCTGCTGTTTGCTGGCAGCCGCTGCATTTAATTTGATTATCTTTCAAAAACTCTCGCCAGTTTTTTTCTGGTTTTTTGCATTGCGGGCAATGCGGCGCAAAGCTGTGTTTGCTGGTTAATGCGGAAACGGTTTTGCTTGTAGAGACGCGGATAAAAGTAAACTTACCATCACCGCCTTGGTCTTCAAGTTTGATATTGGGCGAGCAGCCCATGAAGCTGATATGGTCAAGAAATTTTTCACCGACGAAAAAACGATGGTCGTTTTTGTTAAAACATTTTCCGGCAAGTTCGGTTTGTTGCAGAAAATGGATTAAGGCTTCCAGATTGTCGGGTATCCAGTCTGGATCGGATGCATGCAATACCAGTGAGGCGTTAGAGGTAAAGGCGTTCACTATTTGTTATTTTCAGATTCACTGGTTGGTTTTTCTTTGGCCTTATCGTCGTCATCCATAATAATACGATGTGCCGGTCCTTCGAGGTCGTCGAACTGGTCAGATTTTACTGCCCATAAAAAAATCCAGACCATAATGACAACCAGGACAAGCGCAAGCGGGATGAGTAGATACAGTGATTCCATAAATTTATTTTGCTCGAGTCAGGCGTAATGCATTGAGTACCACCAGCAGAGAACTGGCAGACATGCCGATGGCAGCCATCCAGGGTTCGACGTGTCCGGTAGCGGCAGCAGGTACTGCGAGAAGATTGTAACCGAAAGCCCAGGTCAGGTTCTGTCTGATTATTTTTAAAGTGTGCCTCGATATTTGGTATCCGGCGTAGAGATGTTCAACGTGATTGGATAACAGGATCATGTCAGCGTGTGCGGCGGCGAGTTGTGTGCCACTGCCCATGGCGATGGAGACATCTGCAGCGGCGAGTACCGGTGCATCGTTGATACCGTCGCCGGTCATGGCGACGATGGCGCCTTGTTGTTGCATGGCGTGAACCCGATCCAGTTTGTCGGCGGGTTTCATATCTGCATAGACGTGATCGATGCCAATCTGTTTGGCAATGCGCCGGGCGTTGGCCTCGTGGTCGCCGGTCATCAGGGTAATGGTTTTATTTTGCTGTTTGAGTTTTTTGACCAGCTCGTAGCTCTCTTCTCTTATTTCATCATCGAATGCGAATACAGCGAATACTTTTTGTTCGGTCGCTAGTGCTACCAGGGTGAGTTCGTTGATCTGGTGTTTGGTCAACCATTCATCCGAGATGTTTTCTTTGCACACCTTGTTGATGTACTGGATATTGCCAAGGTACCAGCGGGTGTCTTTGATAACGCCATGCACGCCCTGGCCGGCGAGGTTTTCAAGCTGGCTGACTTTAATATTCTCTTTAACAGTGGCAGATTCATCGGCGGCCTGTATCAGGCTTCGTGCAACCGGGTGTTCGGAACCCGCTTCCAGTGCTGCAGCGATTTGAAGATGGTGTTGAATGTTGTCGTCGTCGAGGGAGACTGGTTTAACCAGGTGGATATTGCCCTGTGTCAGAGTTCCAGTTTTATCAAAAACAAAATCGGTGGCCTTGCCCAGTGTTTCCAGTGCTGTGGCACTGGTCGGTAGTAAGCCGAGT
>JAOUPA010000215.1 GCA_029880105.1 Gammaproteobacteria bacterium | reverse complement strand
AACAACTTCCATAACGGTCATATTGGAAATAGTTTCCAGAATATCTTCTTTAGAAACAGCCATTACTTTTCTCCAGATTAAATTAAATTACTTTAAGTAGCGTTGGTAATACTACGCTTGCTTTTGGTCACGAACAGCGGCCACGGTACGAACAAGTTTCGCATGTGGCTCGTTGAGTGTACGTACGAATTTCTCGATCGGCGCTTTCATCACCGCCATGAGTAT
Source organism: Gammaproteobacteria bacterium (assembly GCA_029880105.1). Taxonomy (GTDB): domain Bacteria; phylum Pseudomonadota; class Gammaproteobacteria; order SZUA-229; family SZUA-229; genus LH-M37. The sequence continues at coordinate 3,016 of JAOUPA010000215.1, read as the reverse complement.
GGCAATTGCCTGGTCACGGTTAGGTAATTTAGACAAGCGCTCAAGCTGCTCTACAGGTAGCACCTGGCCACCAACAGCTATCACTTTAACAATTAGCTTGTTATGATCTTTTGAAAATTCTTTTACGAGACGAGCTGCTGCACCTGGATCTTCCTGTGAAAAAGCCATTACCAATGGCCCCACAAGCGAATCCTGCATACACTCAAACTCAGTACCCTCAATTGCACGTTTAGTCAAAGAATTCTTGACTACACGCAGATAAACACCCTCATTACGTGCCTTTACACGCAACTCAGTCATTTCACCTACGCTGAGACCACGATATTCAGCAGCAATAGCTGAATGGGCCTCGGCAGCAATCGCAGACACCTCAGCGACAATACTTTTCTTGTCTTCAAGATTTAGTGCCACTTTAGCTCTCCAAATTAAGCATGAACTGATTCTTGATAAACAATTATTCAAAAACCAATTCAGCCAAGTTAAAAGGTTATAAACAACATAACCCACCCACGGTGTCCACCCTGTAAAACAGGACTTAACCATCTGCGTAGGACATTAAGCCACTCGTAAAAATAGCACCTACGGTCTTTGACGACACCGATCACTCGGCTGTCAAAATTATTGATCTACAAATATCAGATATTAGAAGATCAAATTCTTTCGCCTGCTATCACAGGCAAATCAAACTAACTTAAAGTCGACTGATCAACGACAAGGCCTGGACCCATCGTTGTCGACACAGCCACCTGACGAACATAGACACCTTTTGCTGCTGTTGGCTTAGCCTTAATTAAGGCAGCAATCAGACCTTCTATATTTTCTTTCAGTGCAGAGACTTCAAATTTAACTGTACCCACTGAACAGTGAATAATACCGGCCTTATCAACACGGTAACGAACCTGGCCAGATTTTGCATTCTTTACGGCAGTTGCAACATCAGGTGTTACAGTACCAACTTTAGGATTAGGCATCAGGCCACGTGGACCTAAAATTTGACCCAGTTGACCAACAACACGCATTGCATCGGGCGATGCAATAACAACGTCAAAATTCATTTCGCCTTTTTTAACTTCAGCAGCCAGGTCATCCATACCAACCACATCAGCACCGGCGGCTTTTGCGGCTTTGGCATTCTCGCCGTCTGCAAATACTGCTACGCGCACCTCTTTACCAGTACCATGCGGCAAAACTGTTGCACCACGTACTACCTGATCACTTTTACGCGGATCAATACCAAGATTCACGGCAACATCAACTGATTCGGTAAACTTCACTGAAGACAGGTCTTTCAGTAATGCCAGCGCCTCATCAATCGGATAGTGTTTATTCGCAACAACTTTCTCGCGAATAGCCTTCATGCGTTTCGTTAACTTAGCCATTATTCAACACCCTCTACATCGATACCCATACTACGAGCTGTACCCGCAATAGTGCGTACAGCTGCATCCATATCTGCAGCCGTTAGATCTGGCATCTTGGTATTAGCAATCTCTTCAAGTTGAGCACGGTTAACTTTACCCACCTTCTTCACGTGCGGCTCACTACTACCGCTCTTAGCACCAATCGCCTTCTTTAGCAAAATTGAAGCAGGAGGTGTTTTTGTAACAAAGGTAAAGCTCTTATCAGCGTATACTGTAATAACAACTGGAATAGGTAGGTCTTTTTCTACATTCTGAGTTTTTGCGTTAAACGCCTTACAAAACTCCATAATATTAACGCCACGTTGACCCAGTGCAGGACCAACTGGTGGACTCGGATTAGCATTACCTGCAGGAACCTGCAGTTTTATATATGCAACTACTTTCTTTGCCATGATTTTCTCCCGGGTGCAAACGCCCTGCTCTTACGTCAAGGCTCCCCGATAAGTTACTAACTAGCCTTTCTCTACCTGGCTGAACTCAAGCTCGACAGGTGTTGAACGACCAAATATCAATACCGCTACTTTCAAACGGTTACGGTCATAGTCCACTTCCTCGACTACACCGTTGAAATCATTGAAGGGGCCTTCAGTAACACGAACCACTTCACCTGGCTGATACAATACTTTTGGCTTGGGTTTCTCCGCACCTTCCTGAATTGCACCAATAATCGCCATCGCCTCTTTCTCTGAAATAGGTGCCGGCTTATCTTTAGTACCACCGATGAATCCCATCACCTTGGGTATATCTTTTATCAGATGCCACGTCTCATCATTCATCTCCATTTCAACCAGGACATAACCTGGAAAAAACTTTCTCTCTGAACGGCGTTTGGCACCATCCCTAATTTCAATCACTTCTTCCGTCGGGATCAAAATTTGGCCAAACTTATCTTCCATGCCTGCCAATTTGACATGCTCTTCTATCGAAGCCTTTACCTTGGCCTCAAAATTTGAATATGCGTGTACTACGTACCACTGTTTAGACACTGCTTATCACCCTCGCCCAGTTAGATACTGCACAGCGCTGACTAGCACCATATCGATTAGCCAGAGAAAAATACCCAGAATGATCACGGTAACAATTACCATCATCGTTGTCTGTATAGTTTCCTGACGCGTCGGCCAAACAACCTTACGTACCTCGGCACGTGACTCACGGCCAAAGCCAACAATCGATTGACCTAGCTGAGTTGTATAGACTACAGCTAACGCCACCACTACAAACGCCAACAAGCCGAGCACTCGATAAATCAAGCCCTCAGCTTCGTAATAATAAAATCCAGCAACACCGGCCAGCAATAACCCAATTGCCAGCAACAGCTTTACTGTATCCAATTTGTTTGTAACTTCAACTTCGGTCTTCGCGACCATCTGCTACTATCCGTCTAAATGTTGGCAGGCCAGGAGGGACTCGAACCCCCAACCCGCGGTTTTGGAGACCGCTACTCTACCAATTGAGCCACTGGCCTAAATTGTGTGCGGGAGGCATAGCAAACTACACCTCCCGCGCATCACTCTCTATCAATCTAAAAAACTGATTACTCAATAATTTTAGATACAACACCCGCACCAACAGTACGGCCACCCTCACGAATC
>JAOUPA010000214.1 GCA_029880105.1 Gammaproteobacteria bacterium | reverse complement strand
TATACTAGCCGTACTGAATTGCAGTTCGAAGATCATCAGACACGCCTGGCATTTGGTGAACAGGTGTCAGATTTCCTGATGGACGTGGTCAGAAACCTGCCCGTGACGACGGGTTTTTTGATCAGCAAGGGAGGCATCACTTCCAACGATGTATTGAGTGATGGGCTATCATTACGAACCTCCAGAGTCGCTGGCCAGATCCTTGCGGGTTGCTCGGTAGTAAGCTGCCCTGATGACCATCCGCGTTTTCCCGGCATGCCGGTCGTGATCTTCCCGGGCAATGTGGGCGATGAAAACGCACTGGCAACCGTGCTGCTGCGATTGAGGCCAGAGCACGACGAGACACTGCAGTCAAAACAAATGAATCAAGCTGTATAATTCAGTTTATAAGATAACATCACGTGTGAAATATTGATCTGGCACAGAAATGTATAATCCCGAAAAAACTGAATCCACGATAAGCGGCAGTGCATTGATCGAGGCCTTACAGCAGATCATCCCTGCCGGTTCGTTATTGTTCGAAGAGGAAGATCTCAAGCCTTACGAATGTGACGGCCTGTCTGCCTATCGCGTGGTACCGCTGGTGGTGGCATTACCCGAAACCATCGAACAGGTGCAAAAAGTGTTGAACCTGTGCCATCAGCATAAGGTTCCGGTCGTCGCACGCGGCGCCGGCACCGGCCTTTCCGGCGGCGCCCTGCCACACGAACAGGGCGTACTGCTCAGCCTGGCCAAATTCAAAAACATCATCGATATCGACCCAAAAAGACGTATCGCAAGGGTACAGCCCGGCGTCCGCAATCTCGCCATCTCGCAGGCGGCAGATCAATACGGCCTGTATTATGCGCCCGATCCTTCATCACAGATCGCCTGCACCATCGGCGGTAACGTGGCAGAAAATTCTGGCGGCGTACATTGCCTGAAGTACGGCCTGACCGTGCATAACATCCAGCAGCTGAAGATCATCACCATCGATGGCGAGCTGTTGACCATCGGCGGCAGCGGGCTCGATAGCGCCGGTTATGACCTGCTGGCACTGATGACCGGCTCCGAAGGCATGCTCGGTATCATCGTCGAAGTCACGGTGAAACTGCTGCCCAAGCCGGAACGGGCGCAGGTCCTGCTGGCGGCATTCGATGACATAGTCAAAGCCGGCGAGGCGGTGGGCAATATTATTGCCGCCGGCATCATCCCTGCCGGACTGGAGATGATGGATCAGCTGGCGATCAAGGCTGCCGAAGATTTCGTCCATGCCGGTTACCCATTGGAAGCCGAAGCGATATTACTGTGCGAACTTGACGGCACCAATGAGGAGGTGTCGGAACACGTCCTCAAAGTACGCGAAGTCCTGCAAAACAGTGGTGCCACCGAAGTGCGAACCGCCAGAGATGAAGCCGAACGCCAGGTATTCTGGCAGGGCCGCAAGGCCGCCTTCCCTGCGGTAGGCAGGCTGTCGCCCGACTATTACTGCATGGACGGCACCATCCCGCGCAAACAGCTGCCGCAGGTACTGAAAGCCATGGCGGATCTGTCCGCTGAGTATCAGCTGCCGGTGGCCAATGTATTTCACGCCGGCGACGGCAACCTGCATCCGTTGATCCTGTACGATGCAAATATTCCCGGGGAACTGGAACGCACCGAGGAGTTCGGCGGCAAGATACTCGAGCTGTGCGTCGAGGTTGGTGGCACCATCACTGGCGAGCACGGTGTCGGTATGGAGAAGATCAACCAGATGTGTGTACAGTTCAACAGCCTCGAACTGCAACAGTTCCATGCAGTGAAAGCCGCATTTGACCCTCAGGGCTTATTGAACCCGGGCAAAGCGGTACCGACACTGCATCGCTGTGCTGAATTCGGCGCCATGCATGTACATAAAGGCGAGCTGCCATTTCCCGAACTGGAAAGATTTTAGGCCAAGCGCTTTAACCACGCAGCACCGATACAAAAATAACGACACGATAACGAATATATTCTGAAAACGTAAATGAACTCTGACATAAGCCAGCAACTACAACAACAGGTACAGCATGCCTTCAAGCAGAAGACTGCCCTGTCTATCATAGGCGGCAACAGCAAAGCCTTCTATGGTCGTGTCGATCAACGTACTGCGTCAGCTGAAGTACTCGATGTATCCTGCCACCGTGGCATACTCAACTATGAACCGACAGAACTGGTGATTACCGCTCGCGCAGGCACACCGTTGTGCGAGATCGAAAAAATACTCGACGATAACGGCCAGATGCTGCCATTCGAACCACCGGCTTTTGCCGATAGTGCGACCATCGGCGGCACCATCGCCTGCAACCTGTCTGGCCCGCGCCGCGCCTATGCAGGAGCTGCCCGTGATTTAGTTCTGGGCTGCAAGATCATCAACGGCAAAGGTGAAATGATGACCTTTGGCGGCGAGGTGATGAAAAACGTCGCCGGTTACGATGTCTCCCGACTGATGGCTGGCGCCATGGGCACCCTGGGCATGTTGCTGGAAGTGTCATTAAAAGTTTTACCGAAAGCCGAAGTAGAAGTAACACAGCAATTTGAATGCTCGGCTGCCGAGGCACTTGAGAAAATACATGGCTGGTCACAGACACCATTGCCACTCTCAGCGAGCAGTTACCACGACTCGGTTTTGCGTGCTCGCTTTTCAGGGGCAGCTAAAGCCGTGAATGCTGCTATCGAAACCGTCGGTGGAGAGACGATGGCAGAAGATCAGCACTACTGGCATTCGTTAAAAGAACAACAACTGGCCTTTTTCACTGGCGATAAACCGTTATGGCGACTCTCACTGGCCTCGGATGTCGAATCACTCGGGCTACCGGCCGAATACGAAAATGACGACTGCCTGTATGAATGGGGCGGTGCCTTACGCTGGTTAAAAAGCGATGCGCCTGCCGATGTGATACAAGCTGCCGCCGCTGAACTGGATGGCCACGCAATTTTATTCCGGCATGATAAACACGGCAGTCTATTTCAGCCGCTGACGCCTGGACTATTGCGTATCCATCAAAACCTGAAGCAGGCTTTTGATCCTGAAAATATCTTGAATCCCGGCAAGCTTTACCCGGAGCTGTAATGCAGACCAATATCAGCGAACAATTCCTGAATAACCCCGACATCAAGGATGCAGAGGACATCTTACGCTCGTGCGTGCATTGCGGTTTCTGCACTGCGACCTGTCCGACCTACCAGTTACTGGGTGACGAACTGGACAGCCCGCGCGGCAGGATATACCTGATCAAACAGGTACTGGA
>JAOUPA010000213.1 GCA_029880105.1 Gammaproteobacteria bacterium | reverse complement strand
TACATAGGGCTTTTGTAAGAGTTTGAAATGATGGCTAGTATGTTTGCTAATAAATTTAATTCACGGGTAGTTGCCTTTGTCATGTCTGTTCTTTTGCTATTGGTTATGCTCGTGTATTTTGGATTGGTCTATGGTTTCTTTTCTGATGCCACTGAAAAAAATATAAAAGTGATGCGTGACCTGGTTTCAGAAATGCCTGAACTCAGGCCGGTTATGATGAGTATTGAAGAAGATGGCAGGATCACGCAAGCCGAATACTGGAAAATAATCGATGCATATAAAGCGCAAAGACATAAAAATTATAGAAAAGAGTTAGGCATGGAAAATAATGATTAAGAAGGAAAAGGTATTTTTCTATAGACTTAATAGATTGCTTATTATACTGTCTGAGTGGATTCAATTAGCCTAAGAATGCATTGTATTATATTAGAATTAACTAATTAATTGTGACGGGTAATTGAACCAGTAAAAGGGAGTAAGTAAAAGGAAGGGGCTGAGGGATTAAAATAAATAACAAGTCAACAAGACGATGTACTTTCTGATTCTTTTTTAATGTTCAGATCAGAAATTAATTTCTTTACAATCTCCTCGGTCTGATAAGTTTTTGCTCTGCCCCTGAATATATTAAATATCATACACAGGAACTTAAAAATGAATAAGAAACTATTAACGCTTGCTTTTGGTGCGGCCCTGGCTGTTCCTCTAGTTGTTCAGGCTGACACAACGGCTTATGCACATGTTCAGTTTGAACTGGCTAATATTGATAATGGCACTGATGCCGACATGTATGTGAGGGATGTAGAGCGTGGACGTATTGGCCTGACAGGTAATCATGACCTTGGTGATGGCCTGGAGGGTTTTGCTACTGTCGAATTCGATTACGTTGGTGGTAATGATGATTCAGAATTTGGTGATGCTACAGATACTACTACTACGGACGCTGCTAATCCTGCAGATCCTCTTACGTATCATAGTCATGAGGTTAGAGTTCGCGGTAATGCATTGCGCGTTCGTGAAATATCAGCTGGTTTGAAAGGTGGTTTTGGTTATTTTGAAATTGGAACACTGAAATCAGCCTATAAATACACAGGTGGTTATAATTATGATGCATTTGTAGCGACGACTCTTGAGGCGCGTGGAAACTATGGGATGTCTGGTGGCGATATGGGTCACAATTCCTTCATTAATAATGCGATGGCTTACAAAAACAAATTTGGACCTGTTGATGTCTGGGTTACCTATAGCCTGGATGCAACTGATACGGATGGCGATACTATAGCGGATGATGGCCAGATGACTTACGCCTTTAGTTTCAATAGTGGCAAATTTGAAGCTTTCCTGTCTGGTGTTGATCGCGGTACTTCCTTGTCTGATTACAGTTCCAACAAACTGGGTGGCAAGTTCAATCTCAGCAATAACATGGCTGTACTTGGTCAGTATGAAATGAATGATCTAAATGGTACTGACCGTGATTACCTGTTCCTGGGTTTTCAGATGAAACAGGGTAAAAAACTGTTCGCATTCCAGTACGGTATGCGGGACACGGATGACGGTGTAGATAACGATGCCGATGGTACCTACATGAGTCTGGGTGCCATTCATAAATACAACAACGCAGTCAGTCTTTTTGCCGGTTACAAAACTAAAGAAGGTGAGGGCAATTTAGACGAAACTATTTTATCGGCTGGTCTGCGTGTTGATATCTAGATGAATATCTAAATGTAGTGTTGAATTAAAAAAGGGGTCGGTGGCAATTGATAATTATTAATATTAGCAGTTGTTACCGATCCCTTTTCTTTTGAGGCAGTCCACTTTCTTGATAATAAAGAGCCGGAGGGAAAAATAATCCTTCCGGCTCATTTTTTTGATTTACGCGACAGCGCGCATTTTCTTGACTCGCTTCAGTGTCACCGGTACTGGTCTGCACACTGTTGCGCAGACCGGTGAATGATCTTTGGCAAATGAAATCAGTTTATCGAGTTCTTCGTCGCTGCAATCCGCTTCAATATGCATGTCGATACGAATCGATTCATAGCCTACGGCTATCTGGTCATCCAGTGCCAGAAAACCCTGCAGGTCGATATCGCCGCTCAGCTCGGTTGAGATGTTATGTATATGAATGCCCCTGGCAGTGGCATGTAATACGGTGGTGGTGGTGATACAACCGGCCAGTGCATGGAGCAGGTATTCAACCGGGTTAGCACCTTCATTATTGCCCAACAGTACCGGTGGCTCGCCATTGGTGAATTCAAATGGCTCGTTGCGCGTTTCATCCTCGACACCGGCACCGTAGAAGCCCTGGATACGTGAACGATTTTCACCGCCATTGATCCACCGGTTACTGGCTCTGAACTGGAAACGTGCCAGTGAAGGCTGATTTTTCAGTGCTTCCACGGTTTTTACCATTTGTTCAAGATTCACGCCGTTAGCTGTTTGTTGGTTTTGTGTACTCATAATCGACTCCTTTATTAGTGTTGACTGGGCCAGCTACTGCTGGCTTGAATAGATATTGGCAGCTGGGCGCCTAGATTCTAAGATGGATATTTGACAAAAACAGGGCATTTGTGCCATTAATTGAATTATTCTTGCCACAAGATCAGTAGGGAGGTAATGCCTGTGCAAAAGTCAGAAAAACCGGTCGAGGTGTTGATTGTCGCTGTACCCGAAACCGCGGGTTCGGCCCTGTACGGTATGCTGGATGTGCTAATGGCAGCCGGTAATATCTGGCAAACCCTGGTGCGATCATCATCAGAACAGCATTTATTTAATGTACGTATCGTTTCCACAACCCGGCGTGCCTTCACCTGCGGTAATAACATACCGGTGAATCCTGATGTTTCGGTTAGTGATAATCCTTCAGCCAGCATCGTCATTTTGCCTGAGATGTGGCTGGGACCTGACGAGGATATCAAGGGCCGGTACCCGGCACTGATGGAATGGTTAAGGCAGCAATATAAAACCGGAACGGTTTTGTACTCGGCCTGTTCCGGTGCAATTATGCTGGCAGAATCCGGATTACTTGATGGTTGCCCGGCCACATCCCACTGGGGTTATCAGGATCTTTTTCGTAAGCAATACCCTAAAGTCGATTTTCAGCCTTCACCTAACCTGGTATTTGCTGACAGGGCTGGTCGTATTGTCACTGCGGGTGGTACCACATCCTGGCATGACCTCGCCATTCACATTATTGCGAGACATGCCAGTGCTGGGGAAGCATTGCGTATTGCCAAAGTATATTTACTCAAATGGCATGACGAAG
>JAOUPA010000212.1 GCA_029880105.1 Gammaproteobacteria bacterium | reverse complement strand
TTACCAAGGCCGACCTGGCTATGCAGAAAAGGCTGGAAACCGAACTGGTACAGGCATGGCCAAACATTGCGGTCCTCGGTGAAGAAATGGCCGAGGCCGATCAGCAGGCCGTGATCGATAGCGGTGAGGCCTACTGGTGTATCGATCCTCTTGATGGCACCAACAACTACGCGGCGGGTATTCCTATTTTTGCGGTTTCCATTGCACTCATTGTTCATGGTGAGTCGGTGCTTGGCCTGGTCTACGATCCGATACGTGATGAAATGTTCAGTGCCTGCAAAGGCGAAGGTGCATTTCTCAATGGTAAAAAATTAAACGTGGTCAGCAGTATGCGCCATGCACAACGCATAGTTGCAGAGATCGAAATGAAACGCCTGCCGCAGGAACTGGCGCTAAGACTCATTACCGAGCGACCCTACGGGTCACAGCGTAACTCCGGTTCCTCGGTGATTGACTGGTGCTGGCTGTCTGCCGGACGTTTTGATGTGTATTTGCACGGTGGCCAGAAACTCTGGGACTATGCCGCCGGCCACCTGATTTTTGCCGAGGTTGGTGGCCACTCGGTGTCACTTGATGCCGAGCCTGTGTTCAGGGGCCGACTTGAGACACGTTCGGTGTTTGCCGCACAGGATGTCGACCTGTTCAATGAATGGTATCGCTGGATTGGTATTCCCGTTCAGGGCCATTAATTCAGTGAGCAACCTGGTGAACCTGGTATTAGCCATCAGGCCAATGGTCGCCAACAGTAAACTTTTCGTCTGGCTGGCATTGCATAAAGCACCTATATACCTTATTTTCTGTTTAGAAGGTCCACAGGTGGCTAGCTCCTCATCACTCAAAGCCTCTATACTTTGCTGGTCGAATCATCCATGACCACGATAAAGATTAAAATTTCAAAATACCGGATTAAATGATAAATAACTTCAATGGGTCAATCGGAAAATACAACGCATATATATAGAAGAAGCTGGGGTCGGTTTTACGTGCCACCAACCTTGCTTGACCACCGTAGCTATAAACTACTACTGGCAACGCTGATTCTGTTTTCCTTTGGCTCTTTTGTCTTTGGCTATATCTCCGGTTATGAAAAGGCCGAAGATGTGCTGCTTGCAGAAATCGATTCACAGGAGATGCTGCTACCAGAGATTGATATCTCGCAGCTGGCGCAACTCGAAGCACAACCGCCGGAAGTGGAAGAACCCGGTGCGAGCATCGATGTTGATAGTGTTGATGTGGATACAGAAGCAACGACGGCACTCAAACCAGCCATTGAAGACAAGCAAGTAGTGCAGGCCAATAAACCTGTTGTGACCAGGCCAGTGGCAAAGCAGGCAGATGCGATAACAGCACCAGTGACAAACATCGCTGAAGTCGAGAAAGAAGATCCGAAACCGTCCGTGATGCTGGCGTCGCTGGATCCAGTACCGCCTGAGGTCGCGCTTGGTGTTGGTGGCCCTCCAGCCGAGGCAGAAGACATCATCGACCAGTCCCAGGCAACTGAACAGTTAATCGTCGATGATGCGACCAGGGAGACCGGTCGTTATTCCATCCAGGTCGGTATGTATAGTAGTTTTAATAATGCCGCCAACAGGGTAGAGGAGCTGATAAATAACAACCTGAATGCCTATATCCAGGACTACAAAAACAGCAAGGGTGAACCCCGCTACAATGTTCGCTTCGGTTACTTTGCCTCTTTGACCAGTGCCAAACAGGCGCTGGCACTGTTTGAGCAGAACCACGCCGGTTCTGGTTATATCGCCCGTATCAACCATTAAACGCTTAAATTTTACTGTGGTTGCCGCTGCAAAAATAAAACTGCTCAGTTTTGATCTCGACGACACCCTGTGGCCGTGCATGCCAACGATCATGGCGGCGGAACAGACACTGTATGACTGGATGCAACAGCGCGTACCGGAAGTCACCAGCCGATTTGATATCGAAGGCCTGCGACAGAAGCGCATCAAACTGGCCAGTCTCAGGCCCGAGCTGAAACACGATATCTCCGCATTACGCATCGAATCTTTAAAGGCACTCGCCGCTGAACTCGAACTGCCTAGCGACTGGGTGCCATCGGCCTTTACTGTTTACTATGAGGCACGCCAGCAGATCACCCTGTTTGAAGATGTCGCGCCAATGCTCGACGCCCTGCAAACAGACTACCGACTGGTTGCCATGACCAATGGTAATGCCAATATTGAAAAGACCGGCGTCGCTCGCTGGTTTGAATTTGCCGTTTGTGCCGCAGAGGTGGGTTACCAGAAACCGCACCCGCAGTTTTTTGCCACCGTGCTCGAGCGTGCCGGGTTGAAAGCCAAAGAGGTGGTGCATATTGGTGATGACCCGGTACGTGATATCTCTGGTGCCGTTGATGCCGGTATCCGTAGCATCTGGCTGAATCGGGCAGGGCAGCCGTGGCCGCAGGATGAATATCGCGCCGACCGGCAAATCACCTCATTGGCCGAATTGCCGGCGATACTGCGCGAATTACAGGCCAATTGAACAATTTCACTGTCAAAAGCGGGCGTTAATTCGCTATAATTCGCCCTCGATGACGACAAAATAGCCTTGATAGCAGCACAATAAAATGAAGTTTAAAACCGATGACGTCCGCATAGCAGGTATACAGGAAGTAATCCCCCCGGCAGAGCTGCACGCTGAATTCCCGATTGATGAACACGCGTCGGAGACGGTTTACCAGAATCGCGAGGCTATCCATAAAATTCTACATGGCGAAGATGATCGCCTGGTCGTGGTCGTCGGACCCTGTTCCATCCACGACCCCGATGCCGCACGCGAATACGCACAACGCCTGAAGCCGCTGATTGAAGAACTATCGCACGATCTCTGTATCGTCATGCGTGTCTACTTCGAAAAGCCACGCACCACCGTTGGCTGGAAAGGCCTGATCAATGACCCCGATATGGACGAGAGCTTCCGTATCAACAAGGGCCTGCGTCTGGCACGTGGCCTGCTGCTTGATCTGGCGCGCTCCGGCATACCTGCAGGCACCGAATTCCTCGACCTGATTAGCCCGCAGTACATCGCCGATCTGGTCAGCTGGGGTGCTGTGGGTGCACGTACCACTGAAAGCCAGGGTCACCGCGAGCTGGCCTCGGGCCTGTCCTGTCCCATCGGTTTCAAGAACAGCACCGACGGTGGTTTTAAAATTGCCATCGATGCCGTGCACGCCGCCTCGCGTCCACATGTCTTTATGTCGCTGACCAAAGAAGGTCATTCAGCGATTTTCTCTACCCGGGGCAATGATGACTGTCACATC
>JAOUPA010000211.1 GCA_029880105.1 Gammaproteobacteria bacterium | reverse complement strand
GTGGGCAGAGGTCCAGGTTTTGGCAACGGCGCAGCATAGGGAAATGTTGGATCAGGTGCTTTCGATCTTTGATATCAAGCCGAATTATGATCTGGATATTATGCAGGCAGGGCAGAATCTGACGGATTTAACTGCACGCCTGCTGACGGCTATGGATAAGGTTCTAGAGCAGGCGTCGCCTGATATTGTTCTTGCGCAGGGCGATACGACCACCGTTATGGTTACCTCGCTAGCGTGTTTTTATCGAAAGATACCGATGGGGCATGTTGAAGCAGGTTTGCGTACAGGTGACATTGCGAATCCTTATCCTGAGGAAATGAACAGGGTAGTAGCTGGGCGTCTGTCGACGCTGCATTTTGCGCCAACTGAGAGCTCGAGCAAAAACCTGTTGTTGGAGAATATTCCAGAGTCCTCGGTGCATGTTACGGGTAATACTGTGATAGATGCATTGTTGATGACGGCAGAGAAGGAAATTAATCTTGGTATTGATCTGGATGAATCTAAGAGGCTTATATTAATGACATCGCACCGTAGGGAAAACTTTGGTGCGCCGATGAGGGAGTCGTTCGAGGCCATACGTTATCTGGTGGAAAACAACGAGGACGTTGAATTATTGTACCCGGTTCATCCAAATCCAAATGTCCTCGAAGCAGTTGATGACATTCTTGCCGGTCATCCACGAATAAAACTGGTTAAACCAATGGAGTACGCAGTTTTCGTTCAGGCTATGAAACGTGCTTATTTTATAATTTCTGACTCTGGTGGTGTGCAGGAAGAGGCTCCTGCCCTGGGTAAGCCTGTACTGGTGTTAAGAAATGAAACTGAGCGGCCCGAAGCAGTTGATGCTGGTGTGGTTAAGCTGGTGGGTACGGACAGGGAGCTTATTATTGCTGAGGCTGAGAAACTGTTACACAATCCAGGTGACTATAAGAAAATGGCAAAAGGCGTTTCACCTTATGGCGATGGCAATGCGGCAAAGCGTATTGTGGGCATATTGTATGACTGGTTTCATTAGCTAGCACCTTGGACTAGATATTTTCTGTGCCATGCCTGTTAATAAGTTAGTTTATCTTGCCCCTCTGAAGTGGCAAAGCTATGCTCAGCGGCCACACTTTATGATGAGGTATCTTGCAGATACATCTGACGTAAAGATACTGTGGGTAGATCCTTTCCCTGCAAGATTGCCAAAATTAGCTGATTTATCTCGACGCCATGATGTCTATAACCAGGGCACTAAAGCACATCCCGATATCCAGATGTATTCCCATCGACCTCTGCCGATTGAACCATTGTTAGGCTGTAGTAAATTGTATGAAACGTTTTATTTGCAGAAAATTGTCAGGGCTATTTTGGATTTTGTTGGTAATGATGTGGCTGCTTTAGGGATTGGCAAGCCATGCTGCCTGGCAAAAATGCTGCTTGAAAAAGATATTTTTTTTACAAGTTTTTATGATGCGATGGACGACTACCCTGAGTTTCATACCGGGATCTCCAAAAAATATATCTCCTCTATTATGAAAACTGTAGCTAGTGGCGTTGACCAGGTGTATGCATCGTCTCATTTTCTTGAGAACAAGTTTCGAGCATTCAATGATAATGTTCTGTTGGTTCCAAATGGATATGATGGTTTGAATCTGGCACCAGGCAAAAATCTGCTGCAGCGTGATATGCAGCAGAATGACACGAAGATTATTGGTTACGTTGGTACTATATATCACTGGTTTGACTGGGAACTTGTCATAGCTATAGCCCGGCTTTTCCCGGCGGTGACTATAAAACTAATCGGCCCCGTGTTAGGTCATATCCCCAGTCATTTGCCCGCTAATATTGTTATGTTGCCACCATGTTCTAATGAAGAGGCAATGAGGTACATGAGTTCGTTTGATGTTGGCCTGATACCTTTTTTGAAGAATAATGCGACCAGGGCAGTTGATCCGATTAAATATTACGAGTACAGAGCCTTAAACCTGCCGGTCATTTCTACATTATTTGGCGATATGCAGCATAAAGTTGATGATCCAGGATTGTTTCTAGTCTCTGACACTGGTATGGGGGCTTTAATGCCGGCTCTTGAGTCTGCGCTTAGCTATAAATGTGGTGAGGATGATTTCAGTTTGAGATTAAGTTCTACCTGGTCATCCCGTTTCAAAGAAGCCAGCATTCTTGGCGAGTATCTAGGACGAAGCTGATTTTGTTTAAACGAAAATTATTGCTGGTTGTGCTGACGCGAAATCCTGGTGAAATTTTCGATGACTGGATTGCCGCGCTCAACAGGCTGCAAGATAAGCCGGATTCTGTGTTGGTGATTGATTCATCGTCAACAGATGGTACTCAAAATAAAGCCGAGGCGGCAGGGTTCTCTGTAGTTGTTATAGATCAGGCGGACTTTAACCACGGTTCAACCAGGCAGATTGCCGTTAGCAGTCATCCCGATTACGAATTTATTGTTTTTATGACTCAGGATGCGATTCTGAGCAGCCCCGAAGCGCTCAATAATTTACTAAGGCCATTTGATGATAACGCTGTTGGGGCAGTATGTGGTCGGCAGATTCCTCGAATTAATGCCGGGCCGATAGAGGCGCATGCCCGTATCTATAATTATCCGGAGCAATCTTCATTAAGGACATTCGAGGATTCACGCACTATGGGCGTAAGGGCAGCATTTCTATCGAACTCATTTGCGGCATACCGCATTTCAGCATTGAGCGCTGTAGGCGGTTTTCCAGATGATGTGATTTTTGGTGAGGATATGTATGTGGCAGCCAGGTTATTAAAAGCGGGTTATAAAATTGCCTATGCCGCTGATGCCTGCGTTTATCATTCGCATAGCTATTCGATTATGCAGGAATTTAAACGTTATTTTGATATGGGCGTGTTCCATGTGCGTGAACCCTGGATTCGTCAGGAGTTTGGCTCGGTGGCTGGCGAGGGCATGAAATTCCTTGTGTCAGAATATAATTATTTGTTCAGGCATGCATTTTGGAAGATTCCAGAAGCTATTTTAAGAGCGATATTCCGTTATGCGGGGTTCCGCCTGGGCCTGCTAGAGCCTCATTTGCCAGCCAGTATTAAACCTTTATTTAGTATGAATTCGTCATATTTCAGTAAAAATACACCTTGCGTCTGATTTTTGGGGGCTAAATTTGGCCGCTATCTGTAAATTCCTTTATAATCCGCCAGATACGAATCATTTAGAGTTTTTGTTATGTTGAGACATGGTCTGCTCAAGGGACATGCAAACTTATTAAATCTATTGCTGAGAATTCTGGATTGTTCCTA
>JAOUPA010000050.1 GCA_029880105.1 Gammaproteobacteria bacterium | reverse complement strand
GATGGAGGCGGGCACTGACCAGTATTTGACGTTTATGCTGGCTGATGAAGAGTATGGTGTTGATATCCTGCGAGTGCAGGAAATTCGCGGTTGGGATGGCGCAACCGCGATCCCGAACGCACCAGACTATGTGCTTGGTGTGGTCAACCTCCGTGGTGTGGTTGTGCCTATTTTTGATTTGCGTAAGCGGTTCAATCTGGACAAGGTTGAATTTAATTCAGAGACCGTGACTGTTGTCGTTAAAGTCGAGCATGACAAAGGCGAGCGTACCATTGGTATGGTGGTTGATGGTGTATCTGATGTGTACAACATTACCGCAGAAAATATCAATTCTGCGCCAGAAGTAGGTGGAAGTGTGAGCATGGAATTCATCAAGGGCCTGGCGACAGTCAATAATCAAATGATTATTCTGCTAGATGTGGATGAACTGATTAATGTAGGTGTGCTTCAGGAAATTAAGCAATAATTTAAATTCGTAATAATCAATGGCCTGCCAACACAGTAGGGCGCAATATTTTTTGTGAATCGTTTTATGAGTAGTATATGAGCAGTCAGGGAGCGGAGAAAAACGAAATTCTCGTTGTTGATGATTCGGCAACTATTCTGGCGACGGCTAAAAAAATGTTGCAGGAAGAATTTACTGTCCTTACTGCAAAAGACGGTAGCGAAGCCTGGGATGCGATTAGTAAAAACGAGAATTTAAAAGTTGTATTTTCAGACCTGCAGATGCCAGTGATGAATGGCATGCAGCTATTGCTGAAGATTCGTGAGTCTGATGATAAACGAATTTCAACCCTGCCAGTGATCATGGTTACCGGGCAATCTGATTCCCCCGCCGGTAAGCGCGCTGTTTTTGATATTGGTGCGACGGACTTTATCGGTAAGCCATTTGACGCAATGGATCTATTGAGTCGTGCCCGATCCAATTCACATCCTAAGAGAAGAGCAGAAGACAAGGTCGATCGTTCGCAGCAGGTTTTTGTTACACCCAGTGGCTTCCAGAATGTTGGTCGTGAGGCCTTGCTGCGTTCATTTGAAACCAAAGAAGAGTTTTCTGTCGTACACATTAAAATTGCCAATATTGAAGAGATTAAGGCTGAGATTGACAGTAAATCGGTACGCCAGATTATCGTCTCACTGGTAAAACGTATTAGCAGTGTGTTGCGTGAGGGTGATGTTGCAACACGTATTGGTGAAGATAAATTTGCGATTCTGCTGTATGCCGACAGTTACAACACGAAACTGGCCGTTGAGCGTTTATGCGAGTGCCTGAAAAAACTGGTGTTTGAACTCAATGGTAAAACACTTAGAAAAGACCTGATTTACGGTTATTCATCAGCAGATTGTTACGACAAGAAAACGACTTTTGTCGATATCTGCAAACAGGCCGATATTGCCCTGAAAGATGCGGCTGAAATAAGGCTGGGTAACCAGGTTGCCGGTTATAAGGAGCCAGGTAAGGCTGAGGCCAAGAAAGTGAAAGATGAGGCGGCGGATCTGTGGCCAGCTCTAACCCATGTTGTTGATGGCGATTACCACCTGATTGACGAAAAGGATGTTGATCCCCTGGTTAGACGTATGGAGGCCTACCTTGCTTACGTTAAAAAGAAAAAATAATTATTCGCCAGGTAAGTCCTTTTACCTGGCTATGATCTAACTCAGGCGAGTTTCTTGAATTTGATGCGGTGTGGGTTGACGGCCTCATCGCCCAGTCTGCGTTTCCTGTCTTCCTCATAGTCGGCATAGTTGCCTTCAAACCAGACGGCCTTACTGTCACCCTCAAAAGCAAGAATGTGTGTGGCGATTCGATCGAGGAACCAGCGGTCATGTGAGATCACAACCACGCAGCCGGGAAAATCGAGAATGGCCTCTTCCAGTGCGCGCAGGGTTTCTACATCAAGATCATTAGTCGGTTCATCGAGTAACAGCAGGTTGCCACCACTTTTCAGCAATTTGGCCAGGTGTACACGGTTGCGTTCACCACCAGATAAATCCTTGATGAATTTCTGCTGGTCTTCGCCCTTGAAGTTAAAACGGCTGACATAACCACGCGAGGGCACGGTGTAATTACCAATGGTAATATTATCGAGGCCATCAGAGATTTCCTGCCAGACGGTTTTCTTGCCATCGAGACTATCCCTGGACTGGTCGACGTAGCCAATTTTTACCGTTTCACCGACCTCAAAAGTACCACTGTCCGGTGTTTCTTCACCGGTCAGCATGCGGAAGAGGGTGGTTTTACCGGCGCCATTGGCGCCAATAATGCCAACAATGCCACCACGAGGAAGCCTGAAACTGAGGTCTTCATATAACAGCTTGTCACCGTATTTTTTGCTGATGTGCTCCGCCTCAATCACTTTCTCGCCGAGGCGATCACCGGGTGGGATATACAGTGATTTAGTCTCGCTGCGTTTCTGGTAGTCACTGGAAGCGAGCTCCTCAAAACGCTGCATACGCGCCTTACTCTTTGCCTGACGTGCTTTAGGGTTTGAGTGAACCCACTCCAGCTCTGCCTTGATCGCTTTC
Source organism: Gammaproteobacteria bacterium (assembly GCA_029880105.1). Taxonomy (GTDB): domain Bacteria; phylum Pseudomonadota; class Gammaproteobacteria; order SZUA-229; family SZUA-229; genus LH-M37. The sequence continues at coordinate 9,203 of JAOUPA010000050.1, read as the reverse complement.
TGGCGGCCAGCTTCCTTGTTTTCTTCGATGGCGAGTCGCGCCTCTTTCTGTTCCAGCCATGATGAATAATTGCCTTCCCACGGGATGCCGTGACCACGATCCAGTTCAAGAATCCAGCCGGCGACGTTATCGAGGAAGTAGCGGTCGTGGGTCACGGCAACGACGGTGCCCTTGTAATCTTTTAGGAAGCGTTCCAGCCAGGCAACCGATTCGGCATCGAGGTGGTTGGTCGGCTCGTCCAGGATCAGCATGTCGGGTGAAGACAGCAGCAGGCGACAAAGGGCGACACGGCGTCGTTCACCACCGGACAGCTTGCTGACATCGGCTTCCCACGGGGGCAGGCGCAGGGCATCGGCAGCGACTTCCATAATACGGTCGAGATTGTGTGCGTCTGCAGCCTGCAGGATGTTTTCCAGCCGTGCCTGTTCGGTAGCGAGGGCATCAAAGTCGGCGTCTGGCTCAGCATAGGCGGCATAGACGGCTTCGAGTTGCTCGTGAGCCTCCTTGATGACACTCAGGCCTTCCTCGACATTGCCGCGTACATCCTTGCTGTCGTCCAGTTGGGGCTCCTGCGGCAGATAGCCGATACGGATATTTTTGGCCGGGCGCGCCTCGCCGATGTAATCGGTATCGACACCGGCCATAATGCGCAGCAGGGTAGATTTACCCGCACCGTTGTAGCCGAGTACGCCAATCTTTGCGCCGGGGAAGAAATTCAGGCTGATGTTTTTGAGAATTTCCTTTTTAGGGGGAACGACCTTGCCAACACCGCTCATGGTGTAGATGTATTGAGCCATATATATTGCCACTCGATGGATTACGGTTTAACTTGGTGTTGAATTATATCGGGAATAGGGACGGATTGAAGGCCGATTTTGTCCTCGAAGCCACAAAGATCAGGTATTTGTTTTCTGCGGGTACTACAAAAATGGGCAATCAGTGGTAAATGGCTGGTAAATCACAGGTTTACAGTCGATTTTTAGTCAAAATACATGCAGTCTGACCTGCTTTTTGTTAATATTGCCGGCCTTTCAGCGGCGACTTGCGGAGTCGCTTTTCAGAATACTGACTAATCGGGAGTACTGATGTTTTCCAAAGAAATGAACATTGAGAGTTATGACGACGCACTGTGGGCCGCTATGGAGCATGAGGTTCGTCGCCAGGAAGAGCATATCGAGCTTATCGCATCGGAGAATTACACCAGTCCCCGAGTCATGCAGGCTCAGGGTTCAGTGCTGACCAATAAATATGCCGAGGGTTACCCTGCAAGACGCTATTATGGTGGTTGTGAAAATGTCGATGTTGCCGAGCAGCTGGCGATTGATCGAGTTAAGCAGATTTTTGGTGCTGAATATGCCAACGTACAGCCACACTCTGGATCACAGGCGAATGCCGCTGTTTATATGGCGCTGTGCCAGCCGGGCGATACCGTACTGGGTATGTCGCTGGCACACGGCGGTCATCTTACCCACGGTTCTAAAGTCAGCTTCTCAGGAAAAATGTACAACGCAGTTCAGTATGGCCTGAATGATGATACCGGCGAAGTGGACTATGATGAAGTCCAGCGTCTGGCTGATGAACATAAACCAAAAATGATCGTCGCTGGTTTCTCTGCTTACTCACGTATCATGGACTGGAATCGTTTCCGTCAAATTGCTGACTCAGTTGGTGCGTATCTGTTTGTTGATATGGCACACGTGGCCGGTTTGATTGCAGCAGGCCTGTATCCAAACCCTGTAGATGTCGCTGATGTCGTGACTTCAACTACGCACAAAACATTACGCGGACCTCGCGGTGGCATCATCCTCGCAGGTGCAAACTCGGTGATGAAAAATGAAGACATCGCCAAGAAATTAAATTCAGCGATTTTCCCCGGTTCACAGGGTGGCCCATTGATGCACGTGATTGCAGCCAAGGCGGTGGCTTTCAAAGAAGCACTCGAGCCTGAATTTGCCACCTACCAGAAGCAGGTGATTTTGAATGCCAAAGCTATGGCCGATGTCGTGATCAAACGCGGTTATAAAGTTGTTTCCGGTGGTACTGATAACCACCTGTTCCTGTGGGACCTGGTGAGCAGAGGTTTAACCGGTAAAGATGTTGAGGCCGCACTGGGTCGTGCACATATTACGGTAAATAAAAATGCCGTGCCCAATGACCCGCAGTCACCTTTTGTCACCAGTGGTATTCGCGTGGGCACACCTGCAATGACAACACGTGGCTTCAATGAAGAAGATGCGACAAACCTGGCGAACTGGATGTGTGACATTATCGATAGCATGGATGGTGCGAATGCCGATGAAAAGGTCATTGCGGATGTCACGGCAAAGGTACGTGAAATCTGTCAACGTTTGCCTGTTTACGCTTAAAGACTATTTTAAATAACGAGTGATATAAATGCATTGTCCTTTCTGTTCAGAGCCTGATACCCGCGTTATTGATTCGCGTCTGTCGAATGATGGTGACCAGGTGCGCAGACGACGCGAGTGTGTTGCCTGCTCTGAGCGCTTTACGACTTACGAAACGGCTGAACTCAATATGCCTCGTATCGTTAAACGGGATGGCAGTCGCGTACCCTATAGCGATGAGAAAATGCGTTCGGGTGTTATGCGTGCACTGGAGAAACGACCAGTCAGTACGGAGCAGGTAGAAGATGCATTAAATCGCATGAAGCACAAACTGATGTCGGCCGGTGAAAGGGAAGTAGCCAGCAGTAAGCTGGGTAACTGGGTAATGGAAGAACTACTGGCGATGGATCACGTTGCCTATATTCGTTTTGCCTCGGTCTATCTGGATTTTAGTGACATCAATGCATTCCGTGAAGCGATTGAACGACTGGATCAACAGAAGAAACCGGCGAAAAAATCTTCCTGAGTATTGCTGATATGAAGCATCAGGAGAGCTATCAGGATCGTCAGTTTATGCAACGGGCCTTGCGCCTGGCGAACAAAGGTTTGTATGGCACTGATCCAAATCCACGAGTGGGTTGTGTGCTGGTCAAGGATGGTGTGGTCGTTGGTGAAGGCTGGCACCAGAAGGCCGGTGGGCCTCACGCTGAAATACTGGCATTGAGGCAGGCGGGTGAAAAGGCCAGGGGTGCGACGGCCTATGTGACTTTGGAACCGTGTAGTCATACTGGTAAAACACCGCCGTGTGCGGATGCACTAATTGATTCGGGTATCGCGAAAGTGATTGCAGCAATGCAGGATCCCAACCCGCAGGTCGCGGGTCAGGGCTTAAAGCGTTTACAGGCTAGTGGTATTGAAGTTAAAAGTGGTTTGATGGAAGTTCAGGCCAGGGCATTGAATCCGGGTTTTATTAAACGCATGGAAACAGGCCTGCCTTTTGTGCGAATGAAAATGGCGATGAGCCTGGATGGTCGCACGGCCATGGCATCGGGTGAAAGCCAGTGGATTACCGGTGATGCAGCAAGACGTGATGTGCAGTTATTGAGAGCCAGAAGTTCGGCGGTATTGACCGGTATTGCAACCGTGCTGGCAGATGATCCGTCGATGAATGTCCGGCTTGCAAAAAAAGAACTGGGTGTTGATGAAATCAGGCAGCCGCTTCGAGTCGTACTGGATAGTAAATTACGGTTTCCTGTCAGTGCAAAAATAGCCGAGGTTGAAGGTGAAGTGCTGGTGATGACGATATCGAATGATGTGGTATCAAAAAAAGATGCAGGAAAATCCTGCCAGGTGGTGCGGGTCGAGGAAAAAGAGGGACGTGTTGATTTGAGAGCCGCTTTGCAATACCTGGCTGAAAAAGAAATCAACGAAGTGCATGTAGAGGCAGGGGCAGTGTTGAGTGGTGCATTCTTGCAGCAACAGCTGGTTGATGAGGTTGTTGTTTATATGGCGCCGCATATTATGGGCGATGAGGCCAGGGGTTTGTTTACACTGCCGGGTCTGTCACAAATGAAAGACATAATTTCGCTGAATATTCAGGATGTGCGTATGCTGGGTAAAGATATACGCATTACAGCCACTCCAGAATATTCGTCAATATAATTTTAAAGATTGAGCTGGGGAAGAGACTAAATGTCCACTATTGTAGTTGTAAAAAAAGGCAATCAGATTTGTATTGCAGCGGACAGCCTGACCAGTTTTGGTGATCTGCGCCTGAGTTCAGTTTACGATGCTGATCACGACAAGATTATTAAAAAGAAAGATGCGTATATAGGTATTGTTGGTAGTGCTGCGCATCAGCTGGTTATCGAAAGTATTCTTGATGATAAAAAAGTCAAAGCGGATTTCTCATCCAAGCTTGCTATTTTTGAAACATTTAGAAGTCTGCATCCAGTGCTGAAAGAGAAATATTTTCTCAATCCTAAAGATGAAGCCGATGATCCGTATGAATCAACCCAGATCGATGCATTGATTGCATCGAAGCATGGTATTTTTGGTGTGCACTCATTGCGCGAAGTTTCTGAATATACGCGCTTCTGGTCGATAGGCTCAGGTTCGGAGTATGCGCTCGGCGCCATGTTTGCCGTCTATGATGATTATGAAAGCGCGGAGCAGATTGCCGCTGCGGGTGTAAAAGCCGGTGCAGAATTCAATACCACCTCATCCATGCCACTGAGTAGTTATGTGATTGACCTGGATTAGACTAAAAAGGCCATTTAGAAAAATGTTTACCGGAATTATTGAAGCGATAGGCAAGGTTAAGCGTGTTGAGCCAGTCGGTGGTGATATGCGCTTGAGCATTGATGTTGGCTCGCTTGATATGAGCGATGTAAGCCTTGGTGACAGCATTGCAGTCAATGGCGTCTGCTTGACTGCGGTCAAATTTGATAATAGTTCTTTTGTTGCGGATGTTTCAAATGAATCGATATCGTTGACTACATTGAAACACCTGAAGACTGGAAGCCCGGTTAATCTTGAAAAGGCATTATTGCCGACAACGCGTTTGGGTGGTCACCTGGTCAGCGGCCATGTTGATGGGCTGGGGAAGGTGCTGCATATTGCCGATGATGGTCGCTCGGTCAGATACACGATTAAGGTGCCTGCTGAGTTGAAGCGATATATTGCTGTAAAGGGTTCGATCTGTATTGACGGTACCAGCCTGACGGTTAATGCGGTTAACGATGACTGTTTTGATATTAATATTGTGCCGCATACACAGGAAAGAACGATTATTCAAAGCTATAAAACGGATAGTGAAGTCAATCTGGAAGTTGATCTGGTTGCACGCTACCTGGAAAGTTTATTGTTACATTCATCGGATAAGGGCAAGGAAGGTCTGAGTCTGGATTTATTATCTAAAGCAGGATTCATCGGTTAGAGAAATCGCCGCTACGACATTATGAAGCTAAATACAACTGAAGAAATTATTGAAGATATTCGCCAGGGTAAGATGGTGATCATCATGGATGATGAAGACCGTGAAAACGAAGGCGATCTGTTGATGGCGGCGAGCGCAGTGACGCCCGATGCAATTAACTATATGGCTCGTTATGGTCGGGGCCTGATTTGCCTGACTCTGACTGAACAGCGCTGCCGTCAGTTGCGTCTGCCGCTCATGGTTGGTGGTACTGATGTTATGCAGAGCACCAATTTCACTGTATCGATTGAAGCGGCTGAAGGAGTCACCACGGGCATTTCTGCCGCGGATCGTGCTGTCACAATCCTGGCTGCAGTAAAAGAAAATGCAGGCCCTGACGATATCGTTCAGCCCGGGCATATCTTTCCACTAAAAGCACAGCCTGGTGGCGTACTAAGTCGTGCTGGCCACACCGAGGCGGGTTGCGATCTGGCCAGGCTTGCCGGTATGGATCCGAGTGCAGTGATCGTCGAGATTCTTAATGAAGACGGCACCATGGCACGTCGCCCTGATCTGGAAAAATTTGCGCAAGAGCATGATTTGAAAATTGGCACGATTGAAGATTTGATCAGTTACCGCATCAAGAACGAGAAAACTGTTGAACGTGTTGCGGAAACAGACCTTATTACTGAACATGGTAAATTCAGACTGATTGCTTTCCAGAATACACTTGATGGTGGTACTCATTTTGCACTGGTAAAAGGTGTTATTAATGGCGATAAGCCAACGATGGTGCGTGTGCACATGGTGAATACGCTGGTCGATGTTATGGGTTCAGTGCATACCAAAGGCTGGCCTTTAAATGATGCGATAAAGCGTATTGCCGAGGCTGATCAGGGAGTGGTTGTGATTCTGAGAAACAAGGACGAAGATAAAGCAATGCTACAGTGGATGATGAGCCACCTTGCTATTGATGAGTCGAAAAAACCAGCACGGACTGATATTCGTACTGATGGCGTTGGTGCCCAGATACTGATGGATGCAGGTGTGAAAAAGATGCGCCTGCTGAGTGCACCGAAGGTCATACACGGCCTTGCCGGTTTTGGATTGGAAGTGGTTGAATACATCAGTGGTAATGAGTAACAAAGAATTTAAATAGAAATACTAGAGATAAGTTATGAGTGAAAATATTGTAGAAGGTAGTTTGCAGTACAGCAAAGGCGAGTTTGCAATTGTCTGTGCACGTTTTAATGGTTTTGTTGTTGAAAGCCTGTTGGCAGGTGCGCTTGATACGCTGAAGCGTAGTGGTGTTGCTGCCAGCTCCATTACTGTTGTTAAAGTTCCTGGTGCTTTTGAGGTTCCAGTGGCTGTGCAGAACCTTGCGCAGAGCGGTAAGTACAGTGCCATTATTGCACTAGGTGCTGTTATCCGTGGTGCCACACCTCACTTTGATATTGTCGCCAATGAATCGGCCAAAGGTCTGTCTGCGATTGCACTCGACCACGGTATGCCGATTATTAATGGTATTCTGACAACTGATTCCATTGAGCAATCTATCGAACGCGCTGGCACAAAAGCTGGCAACAAAGGTTCTGAAGCAGCCGCTTCTGCGATTGAAATGGTTAGCCTGTTCCAGAAACTGGGTTCATAGTATTAACTCACTGTTTGAGTCTTATTGCGTAAAAGGTTAAACATCCATGTCAGATAAAAAAAGTCTTGCCAAAGCCAGAGGTAAGGCAAGGCGTTTTGCCATGCAGGCAATTTATCAATGGCAAATGACCAATGATGATGTCAAAGGTATCGAAAGGCAGTATGTCGAAGATAATGCGGACTCAGAGGCCGATTTTGATTATTTCAAAGAACTGTTTTTTGGTGTCGAAGAAAATATCAAGAAAATCGATAAGGTGCTGGTGCAGTATACCGGTCGCGCTATTGCCTCGGTTGACCCTGTAGAGAGGGCGATATTACGTCTGGCCTGTTATGAATTCATGAAGCGACTAGATGTTCCATATCGCGTCGTCCTGAATGAAGCTGTGATGTTGACCAAAAAATTCTGTGCTGAACAAAGCCATACCTTTGTTAATGCGGTACTGGATAAGGTGGCACATGAAGTACGTACCGTCGAAATAAAATCAGCCTCTGATTCCTGATTATTTCTTTTTAGGCTAAAGTAGTGACATGACGGGTGTTACAGAATTTAGTCTTATCAAGCAATACTTCACATTTGATTCTGAGCGTGAGGATGTCATCCTTGGTGTTGGCGATGACTGTGCGCTGCTTGCTCCACCTGCAAATAAACAACTGGCTGTTACGGTCGACACACTGGTTGCTGGTGTGCATTTTCCGCTGAATACCAGCCCGGCTGATATTGCCTATAAATCACTGGCAGTAAGCTTGAGCGATTTGGCCGCTATGGCTGCTGAGCCAGCCTGGGCGACACTGGCGCTGACCATGCCTGATAGCGACCATGACTGGTTACAGGAGTTCTCAACCAGCTTTAAAGAGTCATTGAAGGATTATGGAGTACAGTTAATTGGTGGTGATACTACACAGGGCCCATTATCCATTACTGTGCAACTGACAGGTTTTATCGAAGCGGGTAAAGCCATGCGCCGTGATACCGCCAGGGTTGGTGACAGAATTTATGTTACTGGCCATCTCGGTGATGCAGCACTGGGTTTAAAACTGCTGAATATTCATGACCTGCCAGACTCCACAATTAAAGGGGCGTGTGTTAAAAAATTAAATCGCCCTGTGCCCAGAGTGGTGTTTGCGCAGCAGGCAGCTGATTATTGTGGTTGCGCGATTGATATATCGGATGGCCTGGTCGCTGATCTTGGTCACATACTCAAGGCCAGCGGTTGTGGCGGCAGAATTTATTTTAGCCAGTTGCCGGTCTCTAAAGCGTTTCGTAAAAGTCAGGTTTATTTAAATCAATTTAATTATTCGCAGATGCTTCTGGCAGGTGGTGATGACTACGAATTGTGCCTGGTTGCATCAGCGCATAATGAAGAGGCGCTGTTTGCGCTTGCTGAATCAACGGGTGTTCTGCTGACACATATTGGTGAAATTGATGCATCTACCAGTTTAAGTGTTATCAATACCGCAGGCGAAGCCATAGCGGTCAATACCTCAGGTTACGAGCATTTTTCAGATGAATGAGTCAACGCCATCACCGCATTCTCCCCCCAGGCTTGGGTTTGTTGAGTTGAAGGATCCTGTCGTCTGTCTGGCGCTGGGCCTGGGCAGTGGCCTGTCGCCCAGAGCGCCCGGTACTGCGGGTACACTAGTCGCTGTACCACTGGTACTCGCATTGCAGCAGGCATCGTTGATGGTATACGGTTTGACTACGCTGTTTGTTAGCCTTATCGGCATCTGGATCTGTCATTACGCCTCGCGCAAACTGGGCGTGCATGATCATCCGGGTATTGTCATTGACGAAGTCGCAGGTTTTCTGATTACGATGATCGCTGTACCGCATGGCTGGCAGTGGTTGCTCGCGGGCTTTATCCTTTTCCGGTTTTTTGATGCACTCAAACCCTGGCCAATTTCATGGCTGGATAAGCGCGTGGCTGGTGGTTTTGGTATTATGATCGACGATGTCGCTGCAGGTCTGGTATCGTTGGCGCTGCTGCAGGCATATAACCACTGGTTTATTTAGCCATGAAGATTTTTTTCTACACATTAGTTATCTTGTTGGCCTGTTGCAGGCCGACATGGGCGTCAGGGCCGGATATTGTGGTGCAGGGCCTGTTTGCAGGCAAGGCCGTGGTCCAGATCGACGGCCAGCGCCGGGTACTTGCACCCGGTCAAACCAGCCCGGAAGGTGTGAAACTGGTTTCAGCCGACACCAAACAGGCGATACTGGAAGTCGATGGCAAGCAGCGCAGTTATACACTGGGATCTGCGGTTTCACTAAACTTCACCCAGGCCGAAACTGT
>JAOUPA010000210.1 GCA_029880105.1 Gammaproteobacteria bacterium | reverse complement strand
ACCGTGTTATAACCTGAATGACAGTTATCACATTTATCAGGAGATTCGAGATTACCGACTTCATTGGGCTGAGTACCAGGTAATTCAATCTCGGTTGGAACAATATCTGCCGCTAATGCGATACCACTAAAAATAAAGCTGATTAGAATTAGAAGATACAAAGCACGTTTTTTCATTTAAACACCCCTGTCAGTATTTTTTACTCATTTGTTTATTTTATTGGTTTAGCCCGCATAGATTGCAAAATCCATGCCATACGAATAAGTCTTTGTTTTATAGTGTACTAATCAAAATAGTACTCGTTGATTTCTGGTTTGTGTAAAGAATAGTTACTTTTAGATTTTGAACATGAGTGGCCTCTTTTCCCTCTATTTTCAGTTTCATTTCACGCTGCATCTGTACATTAACAATCAAAGATAACGGGAGATTGTTATGAACAGTATGCAAGAAATTAAGGTTTGGGATCCGTTGGTACGGCTCTTTCACTGGACGCTGGCCACGGCGTTTTTTATCGCCTACCTCAGCGAAGACGACTGGCTGGATCTACACGTACTCGCTGGTTACACGATTGCCGGTTTGTTGGTGTTTCGCCTGCTCTGGGGCTTTGTTGGCACGCGCCACGCCCGCTTCAGTGATTTTGTACGGCCACCTCGTGAGGTGCTGGCCTATCTGAAGTCGATGGCCCTGTTCCATCCAAAACGGTATCTCGGTCATAACCCGGCCGGTGGCGCCATGGTGATCGCACTATTACTGAGCCTGGCGATGACGATTCTGACCGGCCTCTCGGTTTATGGTTCTGAAGAAATGGCAGGGCCGCTGGCAGGACTGTTTGCCAATGCGTCCGAATTTGTCGGCGATGTCTTTGAAGAGTTGCATGAGTTTTTTGCCAACTTCACCCTGTTCCTGGTGGTGTTTCATGTCATTGGTGTGATTCTGGCCAGCCTGCAACACGGTGAGAACCTGGTGCGTTCGATGATCAATGGCAAAAAAAGTGCTGAATAGTTTTTTATATAGAGAGGAATGAATGATGAAAATATTAACCACATTGTTTGCCACAGGATTTTTGCTGAGTGCGCAGTCGGCCAGTGCCAGTCCGGCAGTGGATGCCTTGCTGAAAGTGTACAGCGATGCCGGCGCAGGGCCGTTCAGTGCTAAAGCCGGTGAACGCATGTGGACTGAAAAACATAACCACGCCGAGACACCGCTTGAGCGTAGTTGCAGTACCTGCCACACCAGCAATCTTACTGACAGTGGCAAACACGCGAAAACACAAAAGGCGATTAAGCCGATGGCGCCTACGGTGAATGCGAAACGTCTGACCGATACCAAAGAGATCGAGAAGTGGTTTATGCGTAATTGCAAATGGACGTTCGGTCGTGAATGCAGTGCACAGGAGAAGGGCGACTTTCTGCTGTATATCCAGAAGTAAACCTGTTATTAAATAGAGGAGAACAGACCATGAAAACGTATCAAAAAATATTGGGTATTGTTGCTATTACTGCCAGCACCACGGGCCTGCTGTATTCAGCCGCGGTGTATGGTGACGATGATGACCACGAAGGCGGTTTTGGCTGGTTCAAACAGTCGAAGCTGGATGTGGCGCCCGTGGAGAATGCGGTCTATCGTGCGGAATGTGGCAGCTGTCATTTTGCCTATCAGCCGGGCCTGTTGCCGGAAGTTTCATGGCGCAAGATGATGGCCGGGCTGGAAGATCACTTTGGTGATAACGCCGAGCTGAGTGCGGAAGTGAATAAAACTATTCTCGATTATCTGGTCGCCAATTCGGCAGACAAGAGTGACTATAAGCGCTCGAAGAAAATTGCCGGTTCGCTGAAACAGGATGAGATTCCGTTACGCATTAGTGATACCGTATACTTTAAACGTAAGCATAACGAAATACCCGTGCGTTTTGTTGCGGATAATAAGGATGTAGGCAGTTACAGCAAATGTGCCGCCTGCCATACGCGTGCTGAACAGGGTTCGTATAACGAACACGAGGTCAAAATTCCCGGTGTTGGTCGCTGGGAGGACTAAAAATTACAATGAAACATTACCTGCAAACCGCTCTGTTAGTTGTTTTCTTCACCGGCTCAAATGTATGGGCCGATGAAGATCATGAACGTGCACGTGAGCTGGTGAAAAGCGGCGAGATCATTGCGCTGGAGCTGCTGCTGCAAAACATCGTCAATAAGGACACCGGCAAACTACGGCTGCTGGAAGCGGAGCTGGAAGACAAGTCGGGGCGTCTGGTTTACGAACTGGAACTGGTTGATGAACAGGGCGTGGTGCGCGAGCTGCTGTTCGATGCCAAAACTGGTGAAGCACTCGGCGAAGAGGTCAATTGATGCGCCTGCTGCTGGTCGAGGATGATCCCGTACTTGGCCCGCGCCTGCGCCAGGATTTACGCCATGCCGGTTATGCGGTCGACCTGGTCAATAACGGCATCGACGGCCAGTTTCAGGGCGAAGAAGAAAGTTACGATGCGGCGATTCTCGATCTGGGTCTGCCCGGTCGGCCGGGACTGGAAGTGCTGCAAAACTGGCGAAACTCGGGTATTGCCCTGCCTGTCATTGTGCTCACCGCGCGTGATGCCTGGCATGAACGCGTCGACGGCCTGAAGGCCGGTGCCGATGATTATCTGGGTAAGCCCTTTCATATTGAAGAATTACTCGCCCGTCTCGATGCCCTGTTGCGCCGTTCACAGGAACGCACCCAGACCCAGCTCTGTGTAGCCGGCTTAATACTCGACGAAGAGCACCAGTGTGTGACCCTGCCCAGCGGTGAGCCTGTCGAACTTACCGGTACCGAGTTTCGCCTGCTACGTTATATGATGATCAATTCAGGCAAACTGCTGTCCAAATCCCGGCTTACCGAGCATGTCTACGAAGGTGATGCCGATCGTGATAGTAATGTCATTGAGGCCTATATCAAACGACTTCGCCAGAAGGTTGGCAGGTCGCTGATCGAAACCCGACGCGGGCAGGGTTATGTCTTTGGCGGTGATGCACCATGAACTCGCTGTCTCAACGACTGCATATTGGCCTGGCCCTGAGCCTTGTCCTGCTGATGGCCTTGGTCGGCTGGCTGATTTACGACCAGAATCAGCGCATGATTGATGAACTTGTGGTTTCTCGTCTTAAACATGATGGTGAAGGCCTGCTAGCAGCACTGCAATTTGATACTGAAGGCAAGGCCAGTTTAACTGAAGGCTCGCTATCTGCTATTTATCACCAGCCACTCTCTGGGCATTATTTTTTATTATTGACCGAGCGTGGTGACATATTACGCTCGCGCTCACTCTGGGATGTTGAATTAAAAAGTGA
>JAOUPA010000209.1 GCA_029880105.1 Gammaproteobacteria bacterium | reverse complement strand
CGCCAGGTGATCGTGCGCCTGTCTGACTTTAAGTCGAATGAATATGCTTCGTTAATTGGTGGTGAGCTGATTGAGCCAAAAGAAGAAAATCCAATGATCGGTTTTCGTGGTGCATCGCGTTATCCATCAAAAGATTTTAAAGATTGTTTTCGTCTGGAATGCGAGGCCATTGACCGCGTTAGAAAACGCATGGGGTTTGATAACGTCGATGTCATGATTCCGTTTGTGCGCTCGGTAGACGAAGGTAAAAAGGTGCTGGCAGAAATGTCGAAAAATGGCCTGGGTCGCCGCAAGGATGGTTTGAAAATATTCCTGATGTGTGAAATACCGACGAATGCATTACTGGCAAAACAGTTTCTTGAATCATTCGATGGTTTTTCTATTGGCTCTAACGACCTGACGCAATTGACCCTGGGTGTAGACAGGGACTCTGGCCTGATTGAAGGCTTTGATGAACGTGATGAAGCGGTGCGCATATTGATGAAGATGGCAATCGATGCCTGCCATGAGGAAAACAAATATGTCGGTATCTGTGGTCAGGCGCCATCGGATTATCCGGAGATTACTCGCTGGCTGGTTGAGAATGGTATTAGCTCAATATCGCTAAACTCCGATAGTGTTTACCGGATGGTCGAGGAAGTCATCAAGGTCGAAGCGATGATTCGCTAGCATGATGTGTGCCTGTAAACAGTAAAGTGATTCGATATAGGCTATATTATTTAAGTCGGTTACAGTAAAAATCGAAGGATACTGATATTGAAAATTGGGTCACGTGAACAACTGGTTATTCTTCTCAGCCTTATACTCAGTATAGTGGTGCTGATATTTGACATGTTTTCAAATGTCAGTATTGCCTCAGGTGTACCTTATGTTGCGCTGGTGCTGATCGGGCTTATCGCACAGAAGCCGCGGTTTATTCTGGTGCTGGCGGTACTGGGTAGTGTGCTGACAGTTGTTGGGCATTTCCTTTCGCCTGCCAGTGTTATATCAGAAGGTATCTGGATTAATCGCGGGCTTGCCCTGTTTGCAATCTGGGCAACCGCCATTGTTTCCTATTTCCATTTAAAAATGCTGGCCCAGTTAGAACCTCTGGCGACCACAGATCAGCTCACCGGTTTATACAATCGTCATTACTTCACCTCTGAACTGGTCAAGCAGATCAATATCTGGCGACGTTATCAAAGACCGCTTTCAATTCTTATTCTCGATATCGATTACTTTAAAAAAGTAAATGACTCCTATGGGCACGTAGCGGGTGATTATGTATTACAGACACTGGCCGGGATTTGCCTGGACGTGGTTCGTGATATTGATACTGTTGCCAGGATAGGTGGTGAAGAGTTTGCTATCCTGTTGCCGTCGACTGGCGTCAATGGTGCTATGCAAACCGCAGAACGTATTCGTCGTGAGACAGAGGCATTTTCATTTCAATATGAAGAGGCACGTTTCCGCTTAACCGTGAGCCTGGGTGTGGCTGAACTCACCGATGAGTCGTGGAGTATCACTGAGTTTATGAAAGCGGCGGATGAGATGCTGTATAAGGCGAAAAATTCTGGGCGGAATCGGTGTGTTGCACGCAACATCGGTTAAGAACTTTGCATGCAGCAAAGTTCTTAACCTGATTACTATTTCAGTACTTCAATAATTTCTCTGGTAGCCTTGTAAAGGCGAACTACCTTGTCGTCGACGCGCAGGGTGATTTCGCCGTGCGAATTGATAGGCACAACAATCTCGCCCTGTTTGTAAACCTCTTCATCCATCTTTTCACCCTTGGCCAGTTTTTTCTGCCAGCCTGGTGGTAGTGGCTGACCCTTGTCCGCTTTTTTCTGCAGACCGGGAGGTAGTTGTTTGTCATTTTTGGCGAACACGGGTGCAGTCATCAAGCTGGTGGTCAAACCAGTGATGAGGAGTACAGTAAATAAAGAATTAATTCTCATAGTTGGTTCTCTCTTTGTTAACGGGGTTATTAAACCACTAGTGGCGGCATTGGGCAATCGAGTGTATCGGCAATAGCGCGGAACAGTTCACCTTCGTTATTGGAGATATGGTTGTCGGCGGTGATGCAGGCAGCACAGGCCTTGAGCAGTGCGGGTTTTTCCAGTGGTTTGAGCCTTACCAGTTGATCGAGTGCCTGGTTGAGCGCATTCAGGTTGATGCTGCTTTTATCCAGTAAACGGATATCCATGCCATCGAGTTTTTGTCGGCCTGTCTCGAATGCGGCATCGGGGCTAATGTTCTGCTGTTTGCCAGAGTAGACCAGTGTTGACAGTAAGACGGCGCAGGCCTGTCCTGATTTTTTTAGTGTGTGGTGCTCTTTTGGGCTACGTTTTTCTTCAAATACACGGCCCAGGTGGTGAGTGACGATTTTTTGCAGGATCCATTCGGACAGGCTGATTTTTTCATCCATTTTTATCAGTGCATCAAGATTTCTCTTGAATAACTGGTACTGTTTATTTGATAGCTGGCGCAGGCTTGATAACGCCATGTCGATTAGCGCCAGGCGTTGTGAGTTATCTATGGTATTGAGTTTATTGCTTAGCTGTACGGTTTCACGATAGGCGCCGGGGTCAGCGTGCGCCATTAAATGATGTAGCTGTTTCTTTCTGATGACCTCGTCTTTGTCCAACACCATGAAGTAAATAAGTGCGCGCGCACCACAGGGCTCGTGTGCGGCGTCGAGCAAAATTTGTGGAATACGGCCGATGAGTTCATGGGCATAATTTAAATGTTCGACATCTGCCTGGCCGACACTGTTGATGGCGGCATTGGCGCCCAGCACTGTAGCTACGCCAGCCATGACGGCGGCTTTTTTTTGCGCAGAGGTATCACTATCTTTTTCGACGGGTTTTGTCTTCTTGACAGGGGTGTATTCAAACTTGCCATCCCAGTGTGGATCGATTTTTCGTATGCGTACATCCAGCGGTGGGTGTGTGGCAAACAGGCCTTCAAAATAATTGTTAAAACCCTGGCTGAAGAGTGCGTGGCTAATTTCACTGGCGTCGGCATTGTCGAGTTGTGAGCCGGTAGCATCGCCGCCGATGCGCTTCAGTGCACCGGCAATGCCATCGGGGTTGCGGGTGAACTGTACGGCAGAGGCATCGGCCAGAAACTCACGTTGTCGACTGACTGCGGCCTTGATCAGGCTGCCGAAAAAAGTGCCGGCATAGCCGAGAGTCATCAGGCCAATACCCAGAATGACGATACCGCCACCATTTTTTGAGCTACCCCTGGAGCGACCACTGGAACGTAGAATGTGGTAGCCAATGGTGCTGATAACAGTAATGCCATAGAGCACGCCGATCAGGCGAATATTGATCCGCATATCTCCATTAAA
>JAOUPA010000208.1 GCA_029880105.1 Gammaproteobacteria bacterium | reverse complement strand
TTAAGGGTAGCAGGGCAGCAGACTGGTATTTATTATCATCCTCAAAACTGATCAACCAGTCATATTTAGTCATGATGCGTGTACCCAGTACGGGGCGATCGGGTATATCGGAGATAAGCAGGTTACAGGTTTCGGTATCGATAAAGCTCAACCCAGGATAGCTATTCTGATAGCTTTCTGTGAGCAGTCTTTCAACTTCATGAAAACGGTCAACCAGACACAGTCGAATTTCGTCGATACGAAACTGTTTTTGTTTGTTTAGCAGCAGGTCAAATAATTCCTGTGGCCCCTGTGCAGCAACCACAGACAGAGTGAATTCATCAAACGATGTCTGTGTTTGTTCGTTGCGACGCGCTTGCTGAAGCAGCAGATCCAGTCTCTCTCTAAGATGTCTATTTTCTTCGAGGCGTTTCTCTTCCATGAGCATATTTATAACATAATAGGTGGAAAAATAGTGTGGATTTATATATTAATACACAATACCTGTTTAGACTAGTTCTTGCTGCCCGATGTATCGGCTAGTGCCTGAAGTGGCGCATGCCGGTAAAGACCATGGCCATGCCATATTCGTTGGCTGCAGCGATGACTTCATCATCTCGCATTGAACCGCCAGGCTGAATGACGGCAACGATGCCGGCTTCGTGTGCAGCATCGATGCCGTCCCGGAATGGGAAAAATGCATCCGATGCCATCACCGAGCCAGGAACTTCCAGATGGGCATGTTCGGCTTTTATGCCTGCGATACGTGCACTGTTGATGCGGCTCATCTGGCCTGCGCCAACGCCGATGGTCATGTTGTTTTTACCATAGACAATAGCATTGGATTTGACAAATTTGGCTACCTTCCAGCTAAATAGCAGGTCATTCATCTCCTGTTCGGATGGTTGAACCTCGCTGACTACTTTCATCTCACAGAGTAACGACAGATCAGCATCCTGTACCAGTAAACCGCCATTGACGCGTTTGTAATCCAGGCGTTCACTGGTGCCCTGCCATTGTCCACATTCGAGCAGACGGATATTTTTCTTTTCAGCAACGGCCTCGATAGCCTCGCCACTGATGCTGGGTGCGATGATGACTTCAACAAACTGGCGTTCGATGATGGTTTTTGCCGTATTTTCGTCAAGTTCACGGTTGAAGGCGATAATACCGCCAAAAGCAGATTCAGGGTCCGTGCTGTAGGCGTTGTTATAGGCGTCCAGGATGTTATCGCTGACAGCAACACCACAGGGATTAGCGTGCTTGACGATCACACAGCAGGGCTCATCAAACTGTTTGACACATTCCAGTGCGGCATCGGTATCACCGATATTGTTAAATGACAGTTCTTTACCCTGCAGTTGTGTGGCGGTGGCGATGCAGGCATCGGTCGGGTTTTTTTCTGCATAAAAGGCTGCTTTTTGGTGTGGGTTTTCGCCGTAACGCATCTCCTGCACCTTGTTAAATTGCAGGTTAATGGTATGTGGCAGCTCATCCATAGAACCGTCCTCTTTTACTCTGCCAAGGTAGTTGGCGATCATGCCGTCATAATTAGAGGTGTGTTCAAAGGCTTTAACAGCAAGGTCAAAACGTGTGGTATCGCTGACGATGCCATTATTTTCATGCAATTCTTCCAGTACCCGCTGATAATCTTCCGGGTCGACGATGATGCTGACATAAGCATGGTTTTTAGCGGTGGCACGAACCATCGCCGGGCCGCCGATATCGATGTTTTCGATGGCATCTTCTAAAGAGCAGTCGTCTTTGGCCACGGTTGCCTCAAAAGGGTAGAGGTTAACTACAACCAGGTCGATCGGAGCGATGTCGTTATCCTTCATCACGTTATCGTCGATGCCGCGGCGACCCAAAATACCGCCATGGATTTTTGGGTGTAATGTTTTAACACGACCATCCATTATCTCCGGAAAACCGGTATGTTTGGATACTTCCATCACTGGGATCATGTTGTCGATAAGCAGGCTGGCCGTGCCGCCGGTGGAGAGTATTTCCACGCCCTGAGCGTGCAGTGTTTGTGCAAATTCAATGATGCCGGTTTTATCGGAAACACTGATGAGTGCGCGTCGTACAGGACGTTGAGTAGCGTCAGTCATAAGTCAGCCCTTACAGGAATTTTTGGAGAGGGGATTATAACTGAGAGTGGTGATTTATGTCACTTTGATGTGGGGTGGGGATAGTTATCTAGTATTGTATTTAGTCTAATAGATTGAGGGTTTTTCACCGGAGGGTGGGAACCTTGGATGGTTGAAGTAACGGCAAAATACAGGATGTGTTTTGTAACAGGTCGCCGCTACTCATCATTTAATATTATACTTTTCTGATAGATTGTGGGTCGCGCCCCACTGGCGCGTTACTCTTTTGCTACAGCCCAAAAGAGTAACCAGAAAAGGCCGCCCCGAATCATTTGCCCCGAGAAAAGCACTCGGGGTTCCTGAAACCTCAGTCACTGCCAACGAGCCGCCTTGACGCGCTGTCCATGCGCGCAAGGCTAAATTCGCCATCCATGGCGAATTTACTCTACCAGTGCCCGAGGTTTCAGCAAATGAAAAGGGGGATTTAAAAACAAACGTATTGATAAAGTACACGTCTCTTATCGACCCATAACGGTCAGTCAGTTTTTGTAAAGAATCTCGAATCCTGTCAGGATAACTTTACACTTTTATTTGCAAATATAGATGTTCATATTTGCATCTGTTTGAGAAACATATGTTTTTCAACTGTGGTATAAAAATTGCGTAAAATTTTACTCAAACAAAAAGGATTTAATATGAAGAAATCAATTTTAAAAACTACCATAGTCGCAACTCTCGGAGCAGGTTTTATAGTATCACCTACTATCCAAGCTGCTGTAATAAGCTACGACTTTAATGCGGTTCTTACTAAACTGAATCAGACCGGCAGTGCACAACCAATTATTAAAGGTACGGATCAGTATCAGTCACACTTAACGGGTACCATGCAATTTGATACGGTATCAGGTGCTGGCACTGCTGTATTTGAGCCATTTCAGTTTGACCACTATTCACTAGGAGGGATCACTGATTACACGATGCAGGCTATTGGTGATGGTATGGGTGGTTCTGGTTCTTTGATGTTAACTAACTTTCTGGTCGACGCTTACCTGGTTACTGGCATGCCTGTTTCAATAGTCCATGATGCTGCTGGCTTTTTTGGCGGAGAACTAACAGCAGGTGGTGCCAATAGTGCCACGCCGGCCTCCGATGGCACTGTCTATTACACTTATGATGGTGATGTTAATCAGCATTATTATGGTTTGGGCCCTGTACCGATTGCAACCACAGCCTGGGATATAACTAATGCCACTGATTGTGTTTATGAAGATTGTCTT
>JAOUPA010000207.1 GCA_029880105.1 Gammaproteobacteria bacterium | reverse complement strand
CTTCTGCAATGTATTTTTCCAGCTCTGATTGCAACAGTGATACCGCCTGGTCAGCCTGATCAGCTCGTGTCTGCATACCCATCATAAAGGGACCAGCTTCGCGCATCGGCATAAAATAGCTGTAAACACTGTAGGCCAGACCACGGTCTTCGCGTATGGCTTCCATTAGTCGTGAGGCAAAACCGCTACCGCCAAAGGCATGATTGGCAATATACAGACTGAAATAATCCTTATCACCACGCTTCATGCCCGGCTGCCCAACAAAAATATGCGCCTGCTTGGAAGGGTACTGAATACGCACCAGTTGTTTCTCTTTGAGCTGCGGCACTTCAGGAATAGCAGCAGGTTTAACACCTCTGTCCAGACCCATTGAAATTTGATGGGCTATGGCCTGCGCCTGCGGTTTTTCTATGGCACCCACCATGACGATCAGTGCATTGCTGGCCACATAGTACTGCTGGTAGAACGCCTTAATCGCCTCCAGATTCATTTTTTCCAGCGACTCCTCCGTACCATCCGAGGGCGAGGCGTAAGGGTGATCACCATAAATCGCTTTATAAAAGGCCTCTTCCGCGATCGTCGAAGGCGACTGTTTTTTTGCCGTCACTGCCACTTTCATTCTGGCCAGTTCACGCTCAAATTCCTGCTGATTGAAATCCGGCTTACTCAGCACTGTGCTCATTGTCGCTAGCGCCGTATCCAGGTAGGCCTTATCGGTCAGGCTACGCACACCGACAATCGCCATGTCACGCAAGGAATCATTTTCAAACTGTGCACCCACCGACTCAAACCGTTCCGCCAGTTCCTGCGCCGACAGGTCACCAGCACCCTCGGCAAGTAGCCCATTAGTCATGACTGCCAGACCACTCAGCCCATTATCACGTGCGCTACCGGCGTCGAATAACACACGAATATCCACCATAGGCAGGCCATTGCTGTAGACAAACATTACCTCGGCACCATTCTCCGTGGTCCACGTCTCAATATCGGGGATGGCTCGCGCCAGCCCGGAAAACAGCATCAGTGCCACAAACAGGCCCATTATTTTGAATTTAGCGAACATAATGATCTCCCGCCTGTACCGCCTTATGCGCTGTTTTCTGATCAATAGGCAGCGGGTCAAGCACCGCTACCGACAGGCCTTTATCCACCAGGTACTTTCTCGCCACCTGCTGCACCTGCTCAGCCGTTACCGCCTTAATTTTTTCGATATACTGATCTTTGGACTGCCAGCCCAGGCCCAGTGTTTCCAGGATACCAATCTGCATGGCACGATAAAAACTTGAATCCTGTTCATAGACAGCCGATGCCAGCACCTGTGCAATGACCCGATCCAGCTCTTTCTGCTCGGGCGGTATTTGCTTGATCTGCTCAATTTCCTGCTTGATCGCTGATTCAAGCTGGTCGATGCTGGTGCCGTCAGATGGTATTACAGAAAAAGTAAATAGCTCATCGTAGCGTGAATACAGGCTGTAACCCGCACCTGCACTGGTAGCCAGTTGCTGCCCTCGAATCAGATTTTTCGTCAGCCGTGCGCTATCACCACCATCAAGCAGCCCTGCCAGTACTTCCAGCGCATATGCCTCAGAAGCATCCTCTGCTGTTTTCAGCGTTGGCACCTTATAGCCCATAATCAATGTCGGCACCTCGGCGGGTAATTGTACGGTCAGTCGCTGTACACCATACTGCTCGACTTCACGCCGGGGCTTGATCTCAGGTAAGTCGATTCTTGCCAATGAGCCAAATTGCTCCTTGGCCAGCTTGAACACCTCTTCAGCATTAACATCACCCACGACCACCAGGGTGGCGTTATTCGGCGCATACCAGCTTCGATACCATCGACGCAGGTCCGCTATCGTCATACTGTCCAGATCCTCCATCCAGCCAATAATCGGCTGACGATAGGGACTATTGGTGTAGGCCATGGCATTAAATCGCTCGTATAATAAAGCCGTTGGTTTGTCATCGGTGCGCAGGCGTCGCTCTTCCTTGACCACTTCAACCTCTTTAAGAAATTCAGCCTCATCCAGAATCAGGTTTCGCATCCGATCTGCCTCCATACTCAGGCACATTTCCAGCTTGTCACTGGCGATACGCTGAAAATAGGCCGTGTAGTCCTTGCTGGTAAAGGCATTTTCCTTGCCGCCATTGGCCGCAATAATCTCCGAAAATTTGCCCGCAGGATGGGTAGGCGTACCCTTGAACATCATGTGCTCGAGTACATGCGAGACACCGGTAATGCCATCGTATTCAAAGCTGCCACCAACGTTGTACCAGATCTGTGATACCACCACCGGTGCACGATGGTTTTCCAGTACCCTGATCTTCATGCCGTTACCTAGCTCAAAGGCCTGTACCCCGGTAACCTGCTTCGGCGACACACCATCGTCAAAAACAAACAGAACCGCACCTAGAACAAAGGCGGTTAATACGAATAATGAAATATAAATGCGCATTTAATATAAAATCCTTAATCTTGATAGTGCTGGATGATAGGATATCCAGCTCCTGTACACCACACATACACCTGTTATAAATAAATGTTCGGTTTCGGCAAACGCAAAAAATCCAAAGACAAACCCAGCGACCAGGATCTTCCTCTGGAAGAGCAGGTGCCTACTGATGTCAGCAACGAGGTTAGCCATACTGATATCGCAGAGACACCTGTGCAAGCATTACCTGAAACTGTAGCACCCGAGCCAGAAGCAAATCTGCCAGACACCTCGGAACCGGATACCTCAGAGCTGGCAGAAAAACTGGTCAAAACCCGACGCGGCTTTTTCGACGGCATGGCCGATTTCGTGCTTGGCAAGAAAGAGCTCGATAGCAATATGCTGGATGAACTCGAAACAATACTACTCAGTGCCGATGTCGGCATCGAGGCCACTAGCGAGATCATCGATACCCTGCATGCCAAACTCAACCGCAAAGCCCTGAGTAACGCCGAGGCACTACAGCTAGCCCTCGAAGAAATTATGATCGAGCTGCTCGAACCCTGCGAACAACCATTAACCATCACCACTGAACACAAGCCCTACGTTATTCTTGTCGTCGGCATCAACGGCGCCGGCAAAACCACCAGTATCGGTAAACTCGCCCACCATTTCCAGCGACATGGCAAATCTGTACTGCTGGCTGCTGGCGATACTTTCCGCGCTGCAGCTGTTGAACAGCTCAAGGAGTGGGGCAACCGTAACCATGTGCCAGTTATTTCCCAGGGCACTGGTGCTGACCCTGCCTCCGTTATCTTTGACGCTATAGAATCTGCAAGTTCAAAAAAAATTGATGTTGTTATTGCCGATACCGCTGGCCGGTTACACACCCAAGGCAACCTGATGGAAGAGCTGAAAAAAATCAAACGGGT
>JAOUPA010000206.1 GCA_029880105.1 Gammaproteobacteria bacterium | reverse complement strand
TTCTGCTATAGGCTTCCAGATTTTTGGTGGTTATGACCTGCCGGTAAAAATGGGGAATGGTACATTATCTGTAGAAGCTGGTTATATGGATACTGGTGATATGGATGGTAATGTGACGTTGCCATTTTTTGGGTCTGTACCAGCTACTGCAAGTGCAAGCGGTCTTTGGGGCAATGCTGTTTATACTTTACCATTACAAGATAAGCTGGATTTACTGCTGCGTGCTGGTCTGGATATCGGTGATGATGACGGCGTTATGTTTGGTGCAGGATTAGGTTTTGACTTAAATGCGAAGATGCAACTTAGGGGTGAGTATGTAATTCGCGATACTATTGATTCTTTGCAGCTCAATTTTGTGATGAGAATGTAGTCCTGTATCTGTTTTGAGTAATAAAATAAAGAAGCCCGGCATTGCCGGGCTTCTTTATTTTAGGGTGCAATTATTTCAAGCTGTAAAAGCGACACGCAATTTTTTGATCGCGTTCTGTTCAATCTGGCGAATACGTTCAGCAGAGACCTGATATTCAGCAGCCAATTCGTGTAGCGTGGTTTTTTCTTCATCCAGCCAGCGGCGCTGGATAATGTCACGGCTGCGTTCATCCAGCTGTTTTAATGAAGATGCCATCAACTCCAGATGCTGAGATTCAGTGTCATCGTCTTCCAGGTATCGAGCTGGGTCGGCGCTCTGGTCTGTTAGATACGCTGAAGGCGAAAAAGTATGTTCATCGTCTTCATCTGTCGGTGCATCAAAGGAAACGTCGTGATTGCTCAGCCGAGCCTCCATTTCCAGTACGGTCTCAGGTTTAACCCCCAGGGTTTCTGCGACATCCTGAACTTCTTCTTTATTGAACCAACCCAGGCGTTTTTTATTGCTGCGCAATTTGAAGAATAATTTACGCTGGGATTTGGTGGTCGCAATTTTTACGATCTTCCAGTTACGGATAACGAATTCGTGAATCTCGGCCTTGATCCAGTGGACGGCATAGGAAATCAGACGAACATTATGCTCGGGTGAAAAATGCTTGACTGCCTTCATCAGGCCAATATTGCCCTCCTGAATAAGGTCGCCGAGCTGCAGGCCGTAACCCATGTAGCCACGGGCTATTTTGACAACAAAGCGCAGATTGGCCATAACCAGTTGCTGGGCGGCTTCGACACTGCCCTTTTCCTGAAGCTGGATAGCTAAATCACGCTCTTCATCGGCATCAAGTACAGCGATACTGTTCACCTGATGGATATAGGCGCTCAGATTGCTAACGCTAACCGGTGTCTGCTGGAAAGCGGGAACTAATGCTGTATTCATAAATGTGTCTCCACGGTTCATAGTCTTATATTAGCACTCGCATCGTATGAGTGCTAATTATAGCCAAAGTTCCGCAGAAATTTCTATATTGTATGTAGTGGTAATAAATCGAGGTTCAGCACCGACTGGACGGCTAACTGGGCTCGATTTCATCCAGATGACGACCTACCGCTAGCCAGGAACCCAGCAGACCGAGGCCGCAGCTAGCTGCCAGTAGGTTGGTGATATCACCCGCGCTGAGGCCGCTAAGCTGAAAATCACTGTGATAGAGCAGGGCGAGTTTTTCCACGGGCTCTGCCAGCAGGCTCAGTGACAGTGAGGTTAGCAGCCAGGCCAGAATGCCTCCACTGAGGCCGTACCAGAAGCCAGTGTAAAGGAAGGGACGGCGGATAAAGGCATTGGAGGCACCGATCAGTTTGGAGACCTCAATTTCGGCACGACGGTTCTGGATATCCAGTCGAATGGTGTTGCCGACGATGAGTAGTACCGCCAGCCCGAGCAGGCTACCAATTGCCCAGATAACACGATGGGCGATTTCCAGTAGGGCGTACAGGCGCTTGACCCACTGCATATCGAGTTGCGCCAGTTCAACTAGCTTGTCGCTCTCCAGTTCCTTGAGCAGGTGCTGGATCTGGTTAGGGCGTTTGGGGTCAACGATTGGCTGAACCACCAGCACCACGGGCAATGGGTTGTTGTCGAGGAACTGCAGGGCGCTACCAAATCCGGAGAGTTGTTTGAACTGCTCCAGGCCCTGTTCCCTGGAGATCAGGCTGACGTGGTCGATTTCATTGTGTAGCTGCAGCTTTTTGACCAGTGCCTGTGCCTGGGTTTCTGTGACGCTGGTGTGCAGAAAAAGTGAGATTTTGGTCGAACTATCCCAGCTCTCGCTGAGGCCACTGATGTTATTCAGTGCCAGATATAGACCTGCTGGAAGTGTCAGCGCGATGGCAATGACGGCGGTTGTCATAGCTGTCGACATCGGCTGGCGTGTCAGATGCCCCAGACTACCGAGCAATACTCTTGCATGGTTGATAAGGTAGGCTCTGATATTAAATTGAGTACCCTTTCTCATCAGGCTGCTCCCGCTGTGGTTTCGCCGGGTGTGATCTCGTCCTCAACGACGCGGCCATCTTTCAGGCTAAGTGCCTGGGCGCCCATGTGCTGGATCAGGTCGAGATCATGGCTGGCAATGAGTACACTGGTACCAACCTGGTTGAAGCGCTCGAACAGCTGCATAATTTCCAGTGAGAGCTCGGGGTCGAGATTGCCGGTGGGCTCGTCAGCTAGTAGTAAAGCTGGTTTATGCACAATGGCACGGGCGATACCGACACGCTGCTGCTCTCCGCCAGAAAGGGTGATTGGGTCGGATTTTTCCTTTTTTAGCAGGCCGACCTGATCGAGTGCAGCGCGAACCCTGCGCTGGATCTCCTTGTGCCGATAGCCCTGAATCACCAGTGGCATGGCAATATTATCGAATACCGGACGATCGTAGAGCAGGTGGTGATTCTGGAAAATGATGCCGATATTACGGCGTATATAAGGTACGTTGCGATTACTAATGTGATTCAGGTTGACGCCATCAAGAATGATCTGGCCACGGCTGGGGCGCTCGATCAGGGCGATCAGTTTCAGCAGGGTACTTTTACCGGCACCGGAATGGCCAGTGAGGTAGGCCATTTTACCTCGAGGCAGGCGAAAACTGACCTGACTGAGTGCTTCGTAGCCGCCCGGGTAGCGTTTGCTGACATTGTCGAAATGAATCATAGTGTTCCCGGTGTTGTTGTCGCTGTTATTCGAGTAAGGCTTTGACAAACTCTCTGGCATGGAATGGGCGTAAATCTTCGATACCTTCACCGACACCAATAAACCTGATTGGTAGTTTGAGTTTGCGTGCAATGGCGAACAGAATACCACCTTTTGCGGTGCCATCAAGCTTGGTGATGGCAAGACCGCTGAGTGCCATGGCATCATTGAACTGCTGCGCCTGTTGCAGGGCGTTTTGGCCAAAACCGGCATCCATAATAAGCAGGGTTTCGTGCGGTGCAGAGGCATCAAATTTACCCAT
>JAOUPA010000205.1 GCA_029880105.1 Gammaproteobacteria bacterium | reverse complement strand
TCATTAAGTGATGTTTCGGTGGGATGCGAGAACCCACTCCGACAAAATATCAATTCAGGAAAAAATTTCTCACGAATTGCTAGGCAATTATTTTAAAGAAGCCCTGATTGCTTCAATAACAGGCTTCGTCTCCGGCAACCCACCTCTCCAAAGCGTAAACGCTTCCGCTGCCTGTTCCACCAGCATGCCTAAACCATCAAACACTTGCGCGGCGCCATGTTCACTGGCCCAGTGCATAAACACCGTTGGTTGTGCGCCATACATCATATCGTAGGCACAGGCGCCTTCATTGAATAAACCGGCCGGTAACGGCGGCAGGTCACCGTGCAGGCTGGCCGAGGTGCCGTTGATAACAACATCAAACGACTCACCCTCGAGTTCATCGAAACCACAGCCGGATAGCTTGCCGAGATCGGCAAAGTCCACGGCCAGCTGGATGGCTTTACTGACAGTGCGATTGGCAATAACCAGCTCGGCAGGTTGTGCGTTGAGGATGGGTTCGAGCACACCGCGCACGGCACCACCGGCACCGAGAATTAAAATGCGTTTGCCCTTGAGCACAATGCCGTGGTTTTCTCTGAGGTCGCGCACCAGGCCAACACCGTCGGTGTTTTCACCAAAGTATCGACCATCCTGCTCAACGATAATGGTGTTGACCGCGCCGGCGCGTTCGGCGCGTGCGCTGCGGTGGTCGGCAAGCTGCCAGGCCTGTTCCTTGAATGGCACGGTAATATTAAGGCCCCTGCCATTGTGTTTGATGAATTCGGTGACGCGCTGTTCAAAGTTCTGGATCTCGGCGAGCTCGGCAGTGTAGGTCAGCTGCTGCCCCATCTGTTCGGCGAACAGGCGATGGATCTGCGGTGACTTGCTGTGTGCGATCGGGTTGCCAAAAACGGCGTAGCGATCAATGCTGTTGTCAGGCATTTATTCAGCCAGCCACTGGGCGACAGCTTTGGCGTAGTAGGTGAGGATGCCATCGGCACCGGCACGCTTCATCGACAGCAGACTCTCCATGACCACGGCACGCTCATTGAGCCAGCCGTTCTGCGAGGCGGCCTTGAGCATGGCGTATTCACCGCTGACCTGGTAGACAAAGGTCGGCGCACCGAACTCATCCTTGATGCGGCGCACGATATCGAGGTAGGGCATGCCGGGTTTGACCATGACCATGTCGGCTCCCTCGTCGAGGTCGAGTGCTACCTCGTGGATGGCCTCGTCAGAGTTCGCCGGGTCCATCTGGTAGCTGTATTTATTGCCGCTTCCGAGGTTGGCGGCCGAGCCAACCGCATCGCGGAACGGGCCGTAGAAACTGGAGGCGTATTTCGCCGAGTAGGCAAGGATGCGGGTGTAAATATAGCCGGACTCTTCCAGTGCCTCACGGATGGCGCCTACACGGCCGTCCATCATGTCCGAGGGGGCAACGACATCGGCACCGGCCTCGGCATGTGACAGTGCCTGCTTGACCAGTACATCGATGGTCTCGTCGTTGAGTACATAGCCGGTGTCATCGATCAGGCCGTCCTGGCCGTGGCTGGTGAACGGGTCGAGGGCGACATCGGTAATGACACCCAGTTCGGGGAATTTGGCCTTCAGTGCGCGCACGGCACGCTGAGCCAACCCCTCGGGGTTGAATGCCTCTTCGGCTTCATCGGATTTTTTATCACTACCGACCACCGGGAACAAGGCGATAGCGGGAATGCCAAGCCTGAGGCACTCGCCGGCCTCGGCCAGGAGCTGGTCAATGCTGACGCGCTCGACACCGGGCATCGAGGCCACAGCCTCGCGCTGGTTCTCGCCTTCGATGATGAACATCGGGTAGATCAG
Source organism: Gammaproteobacteria bacterium (assembly GCA_029880105.1). Taxonomy (GTDB): domain Bacteria; phylum Pseudomonadota; class Gammaproteobacteria; order SZUA-229; family SZUA-229; genus LH-M37. The sequence goes on along the minus strand of JAOUPA010000205.1, from coordinate 1,545 downwards.
GTCGTCGCTGGTAACGTGGTTCTCACGCATCAGGCGGCGAGAGAATTCGTCACGGCGCATACGGCGCATGCGAATGTCCTGAAAAAGTCCAGCTGCTGACATAGTGATCTCCCCGGTTCGATAAGTTGGCAGCTATTGTATCAGCCTGAAAAATATCTGGCATCTATCGTGATTTTGCGGACAATGGAGGTAGGTGAATAATTTAGGATAAAACCTGAAAAAGGCAGGGTTTGTGTCTATATATCAAGGACGGTTTTTTTTCTTACCTCCCTAAATGTTTACCGTATGGGCACTTCGGTTTTCTCATGTGCTCAGGGGTTGCTGTCTCAATTGAGGAGTGAGCATGGCTGATACGGCTGCACAGACAATTCTAATCGTCGAGGAATCGGCAACCCTGCGCTATATACTGGGCAAACTGGTTGAGAAGCAGGATTATGAACTGGTCATTGCCGAGTCGTTCCAGTCAGCCATCGAGCTATTACGCGCTGCCAGCCACAATCTCAACGGTGCCATTATTGGCATGCCCAATTACAAACACCAGGCAGAGTCAGCGCAGCTGCTGGTCATGTTCGATCGCGAGCCCTACAGCGAGTTGCCGGTGATCCTGCTGGCCAATGATGTTGAACTGGATACCCTCAACTGGACCACGATACGCAAGAAGTCGGCGATGGTGCCCTGGGAGAATTACCAGGAAGTGGTGGCTTCTATGCAGTCGATGCTGGAGTCAAAGGATGAGCCGATTGATGAAAAACAGTGTGTTTCGCTAACGACTGAGCCGACCCGTGTACTGTTTGTTGATGATTCAAAAAGTATTGTGGTCTATTACAGCCGAATTCTAACCAAGAATGGTTATGAGGTAGAGACCGCGCACTCGGTAAAGCAGGCCTATGAGCTGGCACTGGAAAAGCCATTTGATATTGCCATCGTCGATTATTTTATGCCCGATGAAAATGGTTATGTGCTCTGCCAGAAGCTACGTGATAACCCTCGTACCGAAAAAATTCGCACCGCGGTAATTACCGGTACCTACCTTGACTCGGTAATTCGTGACTGTCTTGAGGCGGGTGCGATTGAGTGTTTCTTCAAAAACGAGGCCGAAGAATTATTCCTGGCACGCGTCTCGGCAATGAGTCGATTTATCGAGATTCAGCGTTCGATTGAAAAGCAGCGCGAAAGCCTAGCGGCGATTCTGGAGTCGGTCGGTGAAGGTGTTTATGGCGTCGATAATGCCGGCAAGATTACCTTCGCTAATCCTGCGACTTACACCCTGCTTGGCCTGGATGAAAATGATTCACCGATAGGCAAAGACGCCTGCGAGGTTTTCCACTTTCAGGAAGAGGATGTGCCTGAGGCATTTGATGACAAGTTGCGCAAGGCGTATGAGAGTAAGGAGGTGCTGCGTAGCTGGGAAACGCAGTTTAAACATCGTTCAGGTAAGGTGATCCCGGTTGAGTGTACCCTGTATCCGCTCAATATTCACGGCAGGCAGGAGGGCTCGGTGGTGGCCTTCCGTGATATTTCCAATCAGAAGATGCTGGAAGAGCG
>JAOUPA010000204.1 GCA_029880105.1 Gammaproteobacteria bacterium | reverse complement strand
TAGTGGCGGGAAAACGCTCATCAACCCAGGTCATTAAGCTCTTAAACATTATGCTGCTCCTCCATCTTCACCGATCAGGATAACGTTATCGCTCTTATAGTAATGAGGAGGCACTTCCAGATTCAGCGGCGCAGGCACACCAGAATATACACGCCCCGCAAGGTCAAACTTGGAACCGTGACATGGACAGAAGAAGCCGCCTAACCAGTCAGCACCCAGATCAGCAGGCGCAATTTCGGGGCGATGAGTTGGCGAACAACCCAGATGAGTACAGATGCCCACCATCACCATGATTTCTGGCTTGATAGAACGGGTTGCATTCTGTGCATATTGAGGCTGCTGTGCATTCTCTGATGCAGGATCGCGTAAGCCATCATCAAGACCAGGCAGATCACCCAGACTCTTTTCACTACGTTTTACAATCCAGACGGGTTTACCACGCCATTCAACGGTTACCATTCTGCCTTCTTCCAGTTTGCTGATATCCACCTCAACTGGAGCACCTGCGGTCTTAGCACGTTCACTGGGTGACCATGATGCAACAAAAGGCACAGCTGTAAAGCCTGCACCTATAGCACCCACCACAGCAGTACTAGCCGTTAGAAAGCGGCGTTTATCTTTATCTACGCCCTCTGTAGCCATGACTACCTCTCTTTAAGCAAATAATAAAAAATCATTGTTCGAGCCAACCATTATCAGTCAGCCCATAACGAAAAATCGATGCTGATTTAACCTGTAAAATCGCGCGCGTATCATAGCCGAATTCAGTATTTTAGCCAAGTCTTATTTAATTATTTCCATATATATCAGTTATTTACAAAACACAACCATGATCAACAACATGCAAAAATAACTATATCGGATTAAAAACATCAATAAACTGATGCTCTAGTTCAAAATAACCTGCCAGATGAGCTCCTAAGGCCTGTACGCCATAAGACTCTGTCGCGTGATGACCTGCCGCAAAATAATGAATATCCAGCTCACGAGCCAGGTGAAAGGTCTGCTCGGACACTTCCCCACTGAGGTAGGCATCCAGTCCCAGCTCAGCTGCCTGCTCAATATACCCTTGCGCCCCTCCCGTGCACCAGCCAATCGATCTGATCGGCTGCTGACTGGCTGAAGCCAGGTGCAATGGTATGCGTTGTAACTTTTCAGTCAAACTCTCGACCAGTTGATCTGCTGATTGCTCCTCCAGCTCGCCATACCATAACAGCCCCCTGGTAGCCCCTTCCTCAACACAACCTTTAACTGAAAATCCAAGCTGCCTGGCAAGCGCCACGTTATTACCATAATCTGGATGGGCATCCAGCGGCAAATGATAGGCCAGCAGGCTGATATTGTTTTTTAACAGTGCGGCAATACGATTTTTTTTCGGACCCACGATCGAAGCATCTTCGCCTTTCCAGAAATAACCATGATGTACCAGTATGGCATCTGCGCCATGATCTACAGCCTGCTCAATCAAATCCTGACATGCAGTAACACCAGAAATGATTTTTTTTACTTCCTTTTTCCCTTCAACCTGAAGTCCATTTGGGCAATAATCCCTGAAATCCTGTATACGTAGTAATTGATTACAGTAATTTACAATCTGCCTGAGTTGAGCCATGTGTTCCTCCAGTCGGACACTGGTAAGCAATATGAATAATAAAAAGCATTCTACACATTTTCTGCTGAGCTGGGCGATTGCCGGGTTAATTATCGGTGGTCTGATACTGGCAATATGGCCGAGTACTACCAGAAATGGCATTGACCAGCTAGAAACACAGTCGCAGGCACACAGTTCCTATGCCGCAGCCGTGACCAGGGCATCTCCGGCAGTAGTAAGCATACAGGCTTTTCATTTTGAGAAACAAAGCCGTTCTTTACTTGATCCATTTACCACCAGGAAAAACAGGCCACTAATAAAACCCAGGCAGGGTTCAGGTGTCATTGTTGATAATGATGGACATGTCCTGACCAATTTCCATGTCATAGCGAATGCAGACAAAATCGTTGTCATCTTTAATGATGGCCACCAGACATTGGCAACGATTGTCGGCTCAGATCCGGACACTGACCTGGCGGTACTTACCATAGAACATCCTCAACATCTAAGTATTAAATTTGCAAATGCAAAAACAACAAAGGTAGGTGACATTGTACTCGCCATTGGCAACCCGTTTGGTATAGGCCAGACGGTTACCCAGGGAATCATTAGTGCGACAGGCAGAAACCGGGTAGGACTAAACACCTATGAAAACTTTATTCAAACTGATGCGGCAATTAACCCCGGCAATTCCGGTGGCGCACTAATTAATACTCAAGGTGAAATTGTTGGCATTAACTCAGCTATCTTTACCCCATCAGGCAGTTATCAGGGTATAAGCTTCGCAATTCCTGCTGATATGGCTCTCAACGTTATGCAACAAATCATCACCAATGGAGGCGTGGTACGTGGCTGGCTGGGTGTAGAGGGTGTAGATCTCAATCAACAAATGCTACAACAAATTGGACTGCCGGATATTCAGGGCGTACTAATTACCGATGTATTTAACAATGGCCCTGCTGATAAAGCAGGTCTGGCAACCGGTGATATTATTACCCAGATCAACCAGACCATGATACGTGATACCCGTGATGTACTGGATATTATTGCTCGCGGAAAACCCGGTGATGAAATCAGGATTAGCGGGATTCGCGAACGCCAGAGCTTTATGGCTCAGGCCGTGCTGGCACAGCGGCCTGAATCGAGTAGCCAGTAGTTAGATAATCTTCTTTAAGGCTTCAATACAGGTATGGTTTTCCTCTGCCGTACCCACGGTAATCCGCAGGCATTCGGTCAGCATACCACCTGCAGAATTTAAGTTTTTAATCAGGATGCCTGACTGCCTGAGCTGTTCAAAAACCCGGTCAGCCCCACCCTGGTTTAATCGCAGCAAAATAAAATTAGCTGCACTGGGATAAACTGTAAAGCACTCCATTGCAGTCAATTCATTTAACAACCACTCCCTCTGCTGACGAATTTCAGCCGCCTGGTTTTCAAAAATTTCTGCATGTTGCAGGGCAAATAACGCACTGGCCTGGGTCAACACATTAATGTTATAGGGTAATCGCACCTTATCAAATTCATTAATCAGATGTTTGGCACCGGCCAATACCCCGAGTCGCAACCCGGCCAGCCCCATCTTAGAAACTGTTCGCATAACAAGCAAATTTTCATACTCATCTAAACGGCTCATAAAACTGGTACAGGCAAACGGATGATAAGCCTCATCGACAACGACCAGTCCTTCCGCTTTGTTTATGATTTTTTCAATATCCGAAGCACTAAATAAATTACCTGTCGGGTTATTGGGATATGCCAGAAAAATAATAGCCGGCTGATGTTGCTCTATCGCAACCAGCATAGAAGACACATCAAGTGAGAAATC
>JAOUPA010000203.1 GCA_029880105.1 Gammaproteobacteria bacterium | reverse complement strand
ATCTTTATCAAACCAGGCGTATGCACTCGATATTGTTAAAGTCGGGAGCGGCGACGATTCTTGGCATGGCTGTTTCGTTGATGCACTACGTGGGTATGGCGGCAATGCAGCATGTGAATAGCCATGCCCATATGCATATGGGCGCATATCGTGAATGGTTTGTTATCGACAGTAATTTTTTAATGTCAGAGCTGGTTGCTGGCGGCATGATTTTATTGATGTTTAGTTTTTACACGGTGTCTTTTGAACGTGCATCATTTAAAAAATTAGAAAAGGAACGGCATCTTTTAGAAAACAGTGAGAAAAAGATGAGTACATTACTGGAGAGCATTGCTGATGCAGTAATTACCATAGATGATCGTGGAAGAATCATGACATTCAACTTTGCTGCAGAGCAGATGTTTGGTTATCAAAGAGATGAGGTGATTGGAAAAAATGTCTCTATCCTTATGACCAGTAGAGATAGCGCATACCATGATGGTTACATGGAACACTATATGAAAACGGGCGTATCAGGAATTATTGATGTTGGTACCCGGCAGTTGTCAGCAGTGACCAAGCATGGTAGTGAGATATTGATTGGCCTCTCTATCAATGAAGTGCAGACCGAAGAAGGCAGGCAGTTTGTTGGTGTTATTCGAGATATGACCGAACATAAACGTGAACTGGATAAATTAACCGAGCGAGCTGATTATGATGCGCTCACCGGGCTGGTTAATCGCCACAAACTATTTGCACAACTGGAGCATGGTGTTGCACTGGCCAAACGTAATGGAACAAAAGTATGTTTTATGTTTATTGATCTGGATGGCTTTAAGAAAGTGAATGATGAGTTAGGGCATGATGCCGGTGATGAATTATTGAAACAGGTAGCGGTGTTATTCAGGGATAAAACGCGTGAGTCAGATGTGATTGCACGATTTGGTGGCGATGAGTTCTGTATTTTTTGTGAAGGCATTAAAGGCTGTGAAGGTATGTTAAAGCTGGCAGGCAAGCTCGTCACTGCTTTTAAGAGTCCGTTTCACCTGGAGAAAGGTACAGTCAAAGTAACTGCGAGTATTGGTCTCGCATTTTATCCCGACGATGCGGAAAATGAAGGTGATCTAATTAAGTATGCTGATATAGCTATGTATGAGTCGAAAAAACTAGGAAAAAATCAGTATAGCGTTTATAAAAATCAGTGTTGTAAGACTGATTAATTGCAGTTATACATAATCAGTTGTTGTTCAAAAATGACTTCCTTGGTGCTCTGTACCTCGATAATTTCAAAAGGATAGGTTAAGGCTAGCGTTGTTAAACAGCCATTGCCGGGCTTTGTGAGCGTTGTGAATACTTTTATGTGGTCAGAAAATTCCTGAACAACATCAGTTTTTACCGAGTAACCGCCCGAGGTGCGTTGGCCGACGTTGATTAGTATTGCTTGGCTGGTAGAAAAGTCAACAATGTATGGTTGAGAGAGCTGTGCATATGTTGCGAGACTGGCGTCAAGAGATGCCTGATTACGAAATACCTCCAGTTTTCTATTCTCAAATGAACCGCTGGCAGGGTAGTCGCCAGAGGCAATAACCGAAAATGGAACAGTGGGGACGGGGGTTTCTGCGTTTGAATCCGGCAGACAACCGCTCAGGAAGACACTGGTAAATATAATACTGAGAAATAATCCTGCTCTCATAACAAGCCTCGATATTAGATGGAGTTGTTAATTGCTTCGATCAGCTTATCAATTTGTTTTCTGGAATGTGAAGCAGAAAGTGTAATTCTCAGACGTGCGGTACCTTTGGGTACGGTAGGTGGTCGTATTGCTGTAACCAGTAGTCCTTCTTTAAATAAGGCGTTACTCATGGCAACTGCAAGTTCTTCATTACCGAGGATGATCGGCTGAATTGCAGTCTGGCTATTGGTTAGTTCAATGCCCAACTGCGTTGCGCACTCTCTAAAATAATGGATGTTTTCGTTCAGTTGTGTACGTAATTCCGGTTTTGTTTTGATTAGTTTTAAACTTGCACGCGTGGCCTCGGCTACTGCGGGTGGTATCGCCGTGGTGTAGATATAGGGTCGTGCCTTTTGTATCAGGGTTTCGATCAGTGCATCGCTGCCCGCGATGAAGGCGCCAGATGTACCGAGCGCCTTGCCGAGTGTGGCCATATAAATTGGCACAGCATTTTGTGGCAGCTGGAAGTGCTCAAGGCTGCCCCTGCCATTTTCGCCGAGCACACCGAAACCGTGCGCATCATCCACCATTAACCACGCGTCGTGTTGCATGCATGTATCTGCAAGCGCGGGGATGTTGGCGATATCACCGTCCATGCTAAATACGCCATCAGTTAAAACCAGTGTTTCGCCTTTGGCTGTTTTTAATTTTTCTTTGAGTTGTGCGACATCATTGTGTGCATAACGCTGGAAGCGTGCGCCGCTTAATAAACCACCGTCAATTAACGAGGCATGGTTGAGCCGGTCTTCGAGTACGGTGTCGCCTTTACCGACCAGTGCCTGTGCCAGGCCGAGGTTGGCCATGTAACCGGTGGAAAATAACAGTGCGCGCGGGTAGCCGGTGAACTCAGCGAGTTCTTCTTCAAGAGCGTGATGGGCTTTTGAATGTCCATTGACCAGGTGTGCGGCACCGCTGCCAGCCCCGTAAGTTTTTATGCCTTCGATAAATGCCTGTTTAACTGTTTCATGATTGGCGAGGCAGAGGTAGTCATTGCTGCAAAAATTAATCACCTCCTTGCCATCGATGATCATCTCGGGTTGTTGTGGTCCATCACTAATGCGGCGGCTGCGGTATAGATGCAGCGCCTTGCGTTCATCAAGTTCCTTCTGCAGGTCTTTCAATGTTCTGCTGCGAGTTGTTAAACAGTCACTGGTGCATTAGTGCTGATTTCGGTTTTCAGGGCCTGGATGCCGAGCTTGTCGAATAACTGCTGGTCGTGGTTCTCATCCGGGTTGTCGGTGGTCAGTAGTTTTTCACCATAAAAAATCGAATTGGCACCGGCGAAGAAACACATCGCCTGTGTTTCATCATTCATTTCAGCACGGCCCGCCGACAGGCGAACATACGATTCAGGCATCATGATGCGCGCCACCGCGATGGTACGGATAAATTCCAGCGGTTCGAGTTTAGGTGTGTCCTGTAGAGGCGTACCCTTGATTGCGACCAGCATATTGATTGGCACGCTATCGGGGTGTTTCGGCAGGTTGGCCAGTTGTTGCAACAGCGAGGCGCGATCTTCACGTGATTCGCCCATGCCTAGAATGCCACCGCTGCAGGTGTTGATACCGGCATTGCGCACGTGTTCCAGCGTATCGAGGCGATCCTGGTAGGTGCGGGTGGTGATAATGTCGCCGTAAAACTCGGGCGAGGTATCGAGGTTGTGGTTGTAATAATCCAGCCCGGCCTCTTTCAGTCGAGCAGTCTGTGTCTC
>JAOUPA010000049.1 GCA_029880105.1 Gammaproteobacteria bacterium | reverse complement strand
CATCGGGGTTTGTTGGCCCTGCAGGGGCTTTGTTTATTGGCATCTGTGCGGGGGCAGTCTGTTTTATGTCTACGGTATTTATAAAACGTACTTTGAAAATCGATGACTCACTGGACGTTTTCCCGGTACACGGAGTTGGCGGTATTTTGGGTACTTTCCTCGCTGGTATTTTTGTATCAAGTGGATTCGGTGGCAAAGGACTTGCAGAAGGTATGACACTGAGTTCGCAGGTTAGTGTGCAGCTTACAGGTATTATTGTGGTACTGGTCTGGACTGCAGTAGTAAGCTACGGCATTCTCAAGCTGGTTGACCAGCTCATTGGCCTGAGAGTCAGTGAAGAAGAAGAAACCGAAGGTCTGGATATTTCGCAGCACGAGGAGCGTGGTTATATTCTGTAACCGGGAATATTGCTTCTTATTTCCAGAAGTAAAAAAAGCCGGGCAACAACCCGGCTTTTTTTATTAGTGCATGAAAAGACGGTTAGTGTTTCTTCTCCAGGTTGGTGACAACCGAACTGAGTGCGTGGTCGAAAACAGAGTGCCCCATAATAACCTTGGATTTGCCTTCTGCAATCTCATTGAGAAAGTCACCGAGGTTTTTTTCTAAAATGACTTCACCCTGATAGTTAACGAATACCAGTTTCTGGTCAGCAAGAATAACAACAGATAGCTTGCAGCGCCGCTGTGCCCTGTCTTCGCCATTGTAAACCTGGAACCACATGCCAGGCACGATGTTTGAGGGGAGCTGTAGTTTGGGTGTTTTATCCTCTTCTTCATCTGTTTCAGGCTCATTAGTAGAAGCAGTTGTGCTAGCGTCGTTTGAGTTGTTGTCGGTATTAGCCTGTTCTGCAGGAAAATCTGCACTCTCGATCAGTGACTGATGGATGTCAATCAGATTCTGGATAACATGCCTGATGTCTTCCTCTGACTGATTGGTTCTATGTAGATAGCCGCGTGTTGTCTCAATTAATTTTTCACGTGTCTCGAGAAGGTGCTCAAGATCGCTGGCATTTTTCAAGGGTTGCAGGCTGTTGATGATGGCCCTGAGGGTGTCAACAATCGTTACCCACTCGTCGTTTTCCTTGCCCTGTTTCAGGTAGTGGTTGTACATCATGGTCGGCCAGCGCTTTAACACCAGTGCATGAATCGATTCAGGCAGTCTTTTACCACGAGTAGCTGTGCGCAGTGCCTTGAGTACGGTGTTACGTGCATGTTCGCGTAGTACCTGCCGCTGTGCTTCCTCTTCTTTTTTCAGTGCATCGGCTTCGCGTTCATCAAGAAAGGCGGTTAAATCATCCAGGGCCTTCTTGAAAGAATCAGCCTGTAATTCAAATTCGTTGACCAGCTTGGTGACGATTTTATCAAGCTGGATGTAAATTTCATCATTACGCGTGTTGACGCCGATACCTGCATGGGCAATTTTATCGAGCAGGACTCGTGCAGGGTGATCATCGTAAATGAAAAATTCCTGGTCGATCATGGATGCCTTGATCACTGGAATCTGTAGGCGGAGTAATAGCGTCTTGATGGTGTCTGAAATATTATCGTCATCAATAATGGCATCAAAAACCAGTTCGATGAAGTCGATGGTCTTTTCTGCGAGCTTATTGATCTGCTTGGTGACAGCACCACCGGAAGTCTTGGCGATTTCTGCGAGTACAGCCTGCTTGATGGCCTCACCATCGTATCTTGCGACCTCGGCATTGCTGAAAGCCGGGTTATGCTGAACACTCGAGAGTGCATTGAGAATATCCTGATGACCATAGTATTGGCCCGTGGTGGTAGGAAAGTACTGGGTATCTGTCTCACCGCTTTCGGTGCTGGCATTGGGGTCGGGCGGCAACATTGGAGCGCCGCTAATAAATTCACCAATAATTTTCCCGACCTGACTGGCGGGCATGCCGGCTGTAATGTGCTGATAACCAGCTGGGCCTGGATCAGCTGTGCCGGCTGATTCCTGTGCACCACCGCTATAACCAGGAGAAACACCACCAGCGTGTGATGAGCCAGCTGCTGATCCACCTGCAGCGCCCTCAACAGGAACGCCAGCAGGCCCGGTACCATGCGCTCCGCCTGGATAGGCATGACCAGGCTGCGCGGTCATGGCGTAACCGCCCATATTCATATTCTGCTCGGCTTCCTGCTGGGCCAGATTGTCAGCGGTTGGTTCTGCCATTGGGCTGGATGACTGTCCTGGTCTTCTGCCAGAGGTTGATTTTTTCGCCTGTAGCTTGATCTGGGGCAGAATACCGGCATCGATTAGTAGGTTATTGATCGTGTCGTATGTCTTGCCCAGATTTAGTGCAACCAGGTCATTGAAGAACTTGAACAGGATTTTTTTATTGGTCAGGTCGAAATAATCTCTCAGTGCGTCATCAAAGGCCTGAAAAATATTGATCGGATGCAGTGCATTCCTGGCAAAAATATCGGGTGTTTTCAGTGCCAGGTCTTCAAGCCTGGCCTCAAGGTGGTTGAGCTGTTCACGAAATCGGCCGGCGATACTACCGCCCATGTTCTTTACCAGTAGCATGTCTTCCATGTCTGATTGCGCCACTAGGCTAAGTTCATCGGCATTTTCCGGGTTTTTTTTCTTTTTTTCGGCCTCGGTGATGGCAAAAGGGCGAAGATACGGTGCGATGTTCATAATAAAATCGACCGAGATATCGTCCTTCAGGGTACGGGTGTCATGCATGAGTTCGAAGAAACGCCTTTGATCTTCATTGTTATCAGCGGAATTCGCCATTTCAAACAGGGTCTCATCAACCTTGATGAACATTTCAGCAATTGCTTCTTTCAGGTGAGTGGTGACGCTATTTTTAATTCCAGCTATCAGGTCTTTATGTGGGTTATTTACAGATGACATGATGATAAGTAGTTAGTACTTGTATGATCCATGTTAATTGGCGTTCAGATTATAAACGGGCTATCCCGCAAGTTTATATGCAGGAAGGAATTTCGCAAATTATAGCCTTTGTGAAGTCGAATCGCCTGTATTTGCCCTAAAATACCACCGGAGAGCCTGTTTTACAGGATTATTTGTCAATAGTGCTATGGCTGTGCTGACTTTTGTTGGAAAATCGGGCAGAGGGTTGCTTATGGGAGTGTGGCGACTATTATCTACTGAGTGGTTGCCCTTTTCTAAACACGAAACGGTTTTCCCTGAAAACATTAAATCACACAGCAGCAATAATTTTTTTTGCATTAACCAAGAGCTATAGAGATGGGTGAGCAGTCTAGCCAGAAACCAGAAATATTGATTGTTGATGACTCTAATGTTATCCGTAAAGCCGCGACCAAGATGCTGGGCGAGGGTTACATTATTCATGAAGCTGTCGATGGTAGTGATGGTTGGCAACAGATTCAGCAGAATAAGTCGATCTCGGTAGTTTTTTCTGATATCCAGATGCCGCAAATGAATGGTATGGAGCTGCTGGCGAATGTACGTGGCTCAGATGATGAGCGTATCGCAGGCCTGCCTGTGATCATGATTACCGGCCAGGGCGATACCGAGGAAACCAAACGGGAAGTTTTTGAGGCAGGCGCTACTGATTTTATCTCTAAACCTTTTAGTTCGATTGATCTACTCAGCCGTGCCAAATCTTATGCTCAGCTTAATGCCAAGGTAGTTGAGCTCGAGCAGCAGACCGGGCACGACAAGCTCACGGGTCTGTTTAATGCCAAGAGCTTTGAGGAGCAGGGCGATATGGCGCTGTCATTTGCAGTACGGCATGGTGTCAGTATTTCTACCGTCTACCTGGAAATCGATGGCTTTCAGGATATCTTCCTGAAGCATGGTAAATCGGTAGCAACACAGATCATTATTGCGGTAGCCAAACGATTTGGGGCAGTGTTGAGAACTGAAGACATTGCCGCCAGGATTGGCGTTGCCAGGTATGCGTTGTTGTTACCACTGACTAATCATACCCATGCTAAAATTGTGGTTGACAGGGTTAGGTCGGCAATAAATAAGCTGGTGTTCGATACCGGAAAAGAGAAGGTTCGCATTGTACTGGCTGCAGGTATGACTTCACCCGAGGTGAAAGAAAATATGCGTTTTGCCGAGGTTATGGCTCAGGCAGAGACATCACTGAAGAGAGCCATGGAAAAGGCCGGTGAAAAAGTTGCCAGTTATGTTGATGAACAGCCTGCGCAGCCCAGAGAGGCAGTAGCAGGAGGCGATAAGGAAAGCCTCGAAAGAGAACTGCAACGCGCATTCAAATTAATTCTTGAAGGTAATTATTTCAAGATAGAGAGAGAACACCTGAAGCCACTGGTTGAATGTCTGACTCCTTTTATGGAATATGCCGAAAATCAGGATGAGCTGGTCAATGATGATGCAACCTAGGGGCCGCTATTATGCCGTCTGAACCAAAATGCATTTCTCCGAAAGAGGCCTGGCAAATATGCCAGCAGGATTCACGTGCATTACTGGTTGATATTCGATCCAGTATGGAATATTTATTTGTCGGTCATCCTGTCGGTGCGATTCATGTGCCCTGGATCGATGAGCCTGAGTGGGTGATTAATCCTAATTTTGTCACTGAAATTAGGAAATTAATGCTTGGCGGAATATCTGGTGATTCAGGCAACAACGTGCCTATTATTTTAATATGCCGAAGTGGAAAGCGTTCAAAAGATGCGGGCATGAAATTGATCGAAGCCGATTTTACAAATGTCTATCATGTCGGCGAAGGTTTTGAAGGTGATCTGGATGAGCATCATCATCGGAGTACTATTGGTGGTTGGCGTTACCATAACCTTCCATGGGAACAGTGTTAGTTAACAGTTGTTTTTATGGCTGATAAAATTAAAAAAACTGATGCAGAGTGGAAATCTCAGCTGACGGAAGATCAGTATCGCATTGCTCGTGAGGCAGGGACAGAGAGAGCATTTACCGGTGTGTATTACAATAATAAAGAAAAAGGTATTTATTCATGCGTTTGTTGCAATATGCCTTTATTTAGCTCCGAAGAAAAATACGATTCCGGTTCGGGTTGGCCAAGCTTCTGGCAGACATTCAATAATCAAAAGCTGGATGAAATAAAAGATAGCAGTCATGGCATGGTTAGAATTGAAGTACGTTGTCCTGCATGCGATGCGCACTTGGGGCATGTCTTTGAAGATGGTCCACGGCCAACGGGGCTGCGCTATTGTATAAATTCTGCATCGCTGCATTTTGATAAAAAAGCATGATTGAGTACATCTACCATAATGAGGCCAGTATTCGTCTGGGCGTATTTTTGGGAGCGATTGCCTTATTGGCTCTCTGGGAGTGGCGATGGCCGAAGCGAGCCCTGACGCAAAGCAAGCTTAAGCGCTGGTTAAACAATATTGGATTAGTCGTGACCAGTACCTTGCTGGTTCGCATAATAGTGCCGATTACGCTAGTAGGGACGGCATATTTTACAGAGCAGTACCATCTTGGTTATGCTAATCATATTGAAATGCCTTTATGGATGGAGGCTGTAATGGTCTTTATCCTGATGGATCTGATTATCTATTTTCAACATACCATGTTTCATGTGTTGCCAGTAATGTGGCGATTTCATCGAGTACATCATTCAGATCTGGATTTTGATGTTAGTACCGGTTTGCGTTTTCATCCGATAGAAATTTTACTCTCTATGGTATTAAAAATGGTACTAATTATCACGTGGGGCGTGCCTGTAATTATTGTTATATTATTTGAAGTTGTACTTAATTTTATGTCGATGTTTACCCATTCGAATATTCAGTTAAATGAGAGATTTGAGCGCTTACTGCGCTGGTTTATCGTAACGCCGGATATGCATCGAGTGCATCATTCCATACAGGAAAATGAAACCAATAGTAATTTTGGTTTTTTTATATCACTTTGGGACCGATTGTTTGGAACATACAGGGCCATACCTGAAGCAGGTCATCTTGGTATGACCATTGGGTTGAATCAGTTTCGAGATAAAAATTCACAGAACTTTAGAGGGCTAATGCTGATGCCTTTTTATTCAGGTATCAGGGGGTATGCAATAAATTATCGTGATACCGTGAATGCCAGAGAACTGGCGCAAGCAAAGGAGATAGCGCGGCAGCATGAGGAGAAAGCCAGGCTGGCAATAGAGCTGGATAGTTTTCTGCAGGCCATAGGTGAACATGCATTAGTTTCAGTAACAGATCCTGCTGGTATTATTATTCAGGCGAATGATAAATTTTGCGAGATAAGCGGTTATGGTCGTGATGAATTGCTTGGTCAGGATCACCGTATTATTAATTCGGGCGTTCATAAAAAAGAATTCTTTAAGGAGATGTGGGAAACGATTAAGAGTGGACGTAAATGGTCGGGTGAGGTCTGCAATCGAACAAAAGATGGAAGATATTACTGGGTCGATAGTGCAATAGTCCCCGTTAGAGGTGCAGACGGTGAAATTGAACGTTTTGTTTCAGTACGTGTGGATATTACTCAGCGCAAGAAATATGAGTTAGGCATAGAAAAAGTCAATCGCGAATTAACCAGTGCAAATATGCAGCTCGAAGAGCTGAGTCGAATTGATTCCTTAACTGGTATAGCCAACCGTCGTCAGTTTGATGAGATGTTGCACAGTTATCTGGGTAATATGAGTCGATCTGGTTCCCTCTTGACGTTAATGCTTTGTGATGTTGATCATTTTAAAAATTATAATGATCTTTATGGACACCAGGCAGGTGATGAGTGCCTGAGAAATGTGGCCAAATCTATTGGGCTCAATTTTACTCGTGCGGGAGATATTGTGGCACGTTACGGTGGTGAGGAATTTGCCATAGTGCTGCCTAATATTAGAAAAGAGACGGCAATGATGCTGGCTGAACGTTTGCGTGCTGGTGTGGAAGATATGGCGCTGGAGCATAAAGGTTCGGCGGCTGCTAAAGTCGTCACGGTCAGTGTTGGCGTAGTGACTATTCAGCCTGAACAAGACACGAAGGCTGAGCATATAATTGAAAATGCAGATAAGGCGCTTTACCGTGCCAAAGAAATTGGCCGTAACAGGGTAGAGATCTTTAAGTAAGACTAAAAAAGGAGCGCTTGCTCCTTTTTTAGTGATGAGGTAGCTCGCTAAGACTACTAGCAGCAGCCACCGCCACAGCAGGCGCCAAGTTTGCTGGCTTCGATGCTTGCCGATAATACATAATCCTCTACACCACGACCAGGTGCCCAGTCTTTAATGAATTCTTTTGATTCATCTTTTGGCGTGATCCTGATATTGCTAAAGCCACTATTGATTAACATGGTCTCCAGCTCAGAGATTAAAGTAGCGCCTGCCATACAACCAGAATAGAGCTGCAGGTCCTGACGTATATTATCGGGTAACTCAGTGCTGGCGACGACATCAGATATGGCCAGGCGCCCACCTGTCTTCAGAACACGGAAGGCTTCATCAAAAACGCGTGCCTTGTTGGGTGACAGGTTGATTACGCAGTTGGAAATAATGACATCGACAGTGTCATTGGCCACCGGCAGGTTTTCAATTTCACCCAGGCGGAATTCGACGTGCTGGTATTTGCCGCGGTCAGCATTATCACGGGCCTTGCTAATCATGGCAGGTGTCATATCAACACCGATTACGTGTCCACTCTCGCCGGTTTCTGCGGCTGCCAGAAAGCAGTCGAAACCACCGCCGCTACCAAGATCGAGCACGGTCTCACCAGTTTTGATGCTGGCAATGGCACGAGGGTTGCCACAACCGAGGCCCATGTCGGCACCTTTGGGTACGGCGGCAAGGTCGGCTTCGCTATATCCCAGTCGTGTTGATACCAGCGTGTTGATGGCGTCATCGGAAGATACGCCGCAGCAGCTTGAGGTTTCACCGCAACAGTCACCATTATTGCTGGCCTCGGCAACCTGTGAATAACTGGCACGTACGTTCTGGCGAATTTCATCGGCTTGTTTTTGGTCCATGGCTTTCCTCTATAAATATGTAAGTTATTTAGTTGCTGATAGAGAATAAATAACTAATCTCTTTCAGTATTGCTGGGTTGATCGAACAGAATATCTGTTTGCCTTCACGTTGCATTTCTATCAGCCCTGCATGATGCAGCTCCTTGAGATGGTGCGACAGGGTTGATGAGGCGATATTTAACTGGCTATCCAGATCACCGACACAGCAGCTCATCACCTCATCGGTGGAGCAGGTCGTGCCTGGCTCGCAGCAGCCGGTCAGGATATTGAAGATCTGCAGGCGGTGCGGGTTTGAAAGCGCCTTGAAAATAGTGGCATAACGATCAAGGTTGATAATTCTACAATTCGACATATTTCGAATTGTAGTTAAGGCTACTATATTTTGCAAACATTTTTTTACCGTCGATGCGCTTTATGGTACCTTGTCGACTTTATTGGAGAAGTCATGTCAGCCAGTCTTTCAGAAGCCGAAATTAAACAGATCCAGACGCGTATCATCGAATTAGAGCTGGAACATCGTGATCTGGATCAGCTGATTGAACAGCTGGTGCTCGATCCTCGTTTTGAAGAGCTTCACATCAAACGGCTAAAAAAACGTAAATTAAAGATCAAGGACGAGTTGATGATGTTAAAGAACAGGTTGATCCCTGATATCCTGGCGTAATTACCCAAATATCAGTATGTCATAGGGGTGTCGGACTAGTCGGAGCTTGCTTACCTGGCTTTTTTTAACTGGTAGGTGAAGTTTTGGCCTATCTTCATACCCGCCTCTTCTGCCTGGTTAAATGATAAGAAACTTATCAAATTGATTTAGATCTGCATAGAGCCTAACCTGGTAAAACTGAGATTGCAGCAGGCAGATAAAAAATTCTCAGTTAGTGTGGACGTGAGATTCAGCATGGTGAAAATGCACCTAATATAAAGAATTCATATTGAAAGGCTGGAAAATGAAATATTGCTCGGCATGTGGTGAAAGAGTTAGTTTAATTATCCCTGATGGTGACAACCGGTTTAGGCATGTCTGTGACAGTTGTGGTGATATTCATTACCAGAATC
Organism: Gammaproteobacteria bacterium; assembly: GCA_029880105.1. Taxonomy (GTDB): domain Bacteria; phylum Pseudomonadota; class Gammaproteobacteria; order SZUA-229; family SZUA-229; genus LH-M37. The sequence continues at coordinate 3,108 of JAOUPA010000049.1, read as the reverse complement.
CAAAAATAGTTACCGGCTGTATTCCAGAATGGCAAGATGACATTTTATTGTGTCGTAGAGCCATTGAACCTCAAAGTGGTAAATGGACCTTGCCAGCAGGTTTTATGGAAAATGAAGAAACAAATCTTGAAGGTGCAGCACGTGAAGCCAGGGAAGAGGCCAACGCAGAAATGCGTGATATGAAATTATTTAGTATGTTTAGTATCCCGCACCGAAATCAGATTTACACCATGTATCGTGGGATTTTGCATGAAGGTAGAGCCAGCGCGGGTGAAGAAACACTGGAAGTGGCAATGGTTAGTGAAAAGGATATACCATGGGCTGAGCTGGCATTTCCTGTAGTAATCGAGAATCTGAAGCTATATTTCGAAGATCGAAAAAAGGGAGAGTTCAAAATTCATTACGGTGAAATTGTAATGCAGGATGATGGTGAGCTAAGTGTAATCATGATCGAGTAATGACTCTTGTCTTGAGAGCAGGTATGTACTGAATTATATTGTATCAATCGAGCTGTTTTAGATTTTCAATTTGTAGGTCAATATCCAACGTAATTGGCATCGCAAAAATTTTTACATAAAAGGCATACTCTGCGTCAAGGGCGTACTGAATTGTTTCAGCTTTTCTAAATCCATGCTGCTCGCCTTGGAATGGTACATAGGCAACAGGGATGCCTTTATTTTTTAATGCAGTAAACATTTTTTCGGCCTGTTCTTTGGGTACTACCCTGTCTTCGGTGCCCTGAAAGAAAATAACTGGGCAACTGAGCTGATCCACATGATTTATAGGGGAGCGCTGTTGATAGAGATCCTTGAATTCAGGGTAAGCCCCTATCAGTCGATCAAGATAGCGTGATTCAAATTTATGGGTATCGACCAGTAACGACTCCAGTTCACCAATCCCATAATAACTGGCGCCTGCAGAAAAGGTATCATGAAAAGTGAGGGCGCATAATACGGTGTAACCACCTGCACTACTACCTTTAATGATCAGACGTTCTGGATCTACCAGCCCCTGTCTAACCAGGTGCAGGGCAGCATCGCAGCAGTCTTCTGCATCACGCAGCCCCCAGTTACCATTAAGTCTTTCTCTATAGGCGCGTCCATAACCGGTACTACCACTATAATTGACGTCAAGCAGGGCAAAGCCACGAGATGTCCAGAATTGCTTACGCATATCTAGCGAAGGGTCTGTCATTGCTGTTGGTCCACCGTGGCACAGGACAATGAGCGGCGGTTTTTCGCCAGCAGGTGCCTGAAAGTCTTTACTCACTGGGGCGTAGTAAATGGCGTAGACATCGTCCTGGTGACGGCTACGAAACTTTATGGGACTGGCGTAGGAATAATAGTCAGTGTCCAGTTGAATATCGCAGGATTGTTTAACTGTTTCTAGACGATCTGATTGCAGGTTAATAATTTCAGGAAAACTTTGTGCGGAGGCGGCGATGAAGCAAGATTGCACGGCACTGGTCTGAATAGAGGCATAGCTGTTCCATTTGAGGTTTAGCGAAGTCAATTCGCCAGTGCTTAGATCGAGGCTAGCGAGTTGTGCTATACCACGGTCGATAGGTGCGCAGAGGATATTATTTTTGTCGATGAAGGCATAGCTGGATTGTGCAAATACCCACTGTGGCAGGCCAAATTCAAGCTGTCTAGGGCAGATGGCAATAACTTGGTCATCAGTGTAGCGATATAAATTCCACCAGCCGGATAGATCAGAAACGAAATATAGCTGATTGTCAGGCGACCACCCCGGTTGAAAGAATGAGGCCTGATCTGTTTCGGGATGCTGGATTTTTTTTATATCATCAAGCTGATGTGCAGGGCTAATGCTGGCAATATATAGTGATGATTTATCCCATGGCATATCCGGGTGATCCCAGCTCAACCAACTGAGCCTGGTGCCGTCGGGGCTCAGGCGAGGGCTGGCATAAAAATCATGGCCATGGTGCAGCAGGGATTCAGTCTTTAAAATCAGATCAATAGAAATAAGATGATTTGCAGGCTCAGAGCCATCTGGGCAAATGTATTCACGGATACAGATAAGCTTATTGTTAGCATGGTCATACTGTATATCAGCATACCGGCAATGGCTGGTTCGGGTGATAGCAACTGGTGTTTCACTACCAGCGCAGAAATAGATATTCTGGTCTGCATCATTGACGAAGTAGATGCCATTATTGGTGACACAATAGGCGCCGCCGCCATATTCATGAACACGAGAGCGAGCGCTATAGGGGTAATGGATAAGGTCGAAGTTTTGTCCAGCGGAGTGCCTTACTATTGCACAGCGGCCCTGTTCGTCAGGACGGCGCTCAATCCAGTAGATGCCAGTTTGATGCAGGCGCAATTCATCAAGTTGCACGCTATCAGCTGTAACCAGTTGAATGGTGATGGGTGATGGCCAGCTGCCAAAAGGAAGTGAATCTCTGATTGTCATCTATGTATGATAGCGGAAAAGGATAAAGGTGTGGATGCTGCCAAACCTAGCTGATATCATTCAAAAATAAATAAGGGGAGCATGATCCTAGATGTTGATAGAGTTAGCAGGAATTTTAGTTGTAGCCGGTCTGGTAATGCTGGCTGTTGGCATTTTTATTGCCAGGCAGTATACCTTACGTGCAAAATTGCTAACTGCATTCCTGATGATTGTGATGATCTCATTGGGCGCATTAACTTTGCTCGATGGTCAAATCATGAAAAATTCGCTAACCGAGAGTGCACAGCAGTCGCTGGCATCGGCTAGCAGGCAGTACGCCAATAGAATTGATGATTTTAATCTTACTCACATTGCTGCGATAAAAGCAGAATCAAATTTACCAACTATTGTTGAGTATTCTCTTGATAGTGATAAATACACAAAAAAGAATATGCGCGAGTTTTTACTGGCGCTACAGTCAAAACAGAATGGTATTGTTGATTCTTATGCAATCCTGAATAGTCATGGCATCAATGTCGTTGATACCAATGTAAATCGAATTGGTGGCGATGAAAGTAATGAGCCCTATTTCATAGAAACAGTAAAAAATAATAAACCTTATCGCTCATCGGTTCTGTTCGATGAAGATAATAATGCCTCACTCTATTTTAGTAGTCCTGTGATTGGATCAGA
>JAOUPA010000202.1 GCA_029880105.1 Gammaproteobacteria bacterium | reverse complement strand
CCAACTTCCCTATTTCACTGGCAGCTATCTGCCCTTCTGCAATAGTATTCTTCCCCGCACCAGTAACACTCTCTTTAGCCGACAATGCTTCAGGTCTTGCTGTTTCGATAACTCTAATAGTTACAGGTGCCGTACCTGTTTCCGCAACACCCAGCTTGGTCGCCGCGGCATAAGAAAGGTCAATCACCCGGCCATCGTGAAATGGGCCGCGATCATTGACTTTGACAATCGCTTTACGATTGTTTCTCAAATTGGTCACTTCAACATAGGCTGGAATTCGCAGTGACTTATGTGCCGCTGTCATCGCGTACATATCATAAGTCTCACCACTGGATGTGCGCTGGCCATGAAATTTTGTACCGTACCACGATGCCATACCATTCTCGCTGAAGCCCGCATTATTATTGAGCACCTTATATGTCTGACCAAACACCTCATAAGTTTCTGGATTACCGTAACGACTAAATGGCTCATCTTCTGGCACAGCATCTTCAATCGTCCGCCAGTCACGGTTATAAGCCTCTGGCGCACCATCTCTGACTGCACAAGAAGCCAGCAACACTGTCAGCAATAACAGTAATAATGGTGAACATTTTATAAAACTACACTTCATCTTGTGCCGAATAATCGATCTATTTTTTTAGATTTACTTTTCAAGTTCCTGGCTCAACTGATAAACCGCCATTGCATATAAAGCACTGTGATTGTAACGCGTAATCACATAAAAATTTTCCAGCCCAAGCCAGTATTCGGTGCCATTGTCACCTTCCAGCGTCACCAGTGTCGCCATCACATCATCAGCATAGGCCTTATCTGTGACCACTCCCTGCTGACGAAATTCACCAATACTGGTATGTGGTTTTAATTTATTGCGCGTTGTCTCTTCAGGGGTTTTCTTCACCCTTGCGCGCTGCAACACATCGGCACCGTGGCGCCAGCCGTGTTTTTTAAAATAGTTTGCAACACTACCAATGACATCCGCCGTGCTATCCCACAGGTTGCGTTGCCCATCACCATCAAAATCCACCGCATACGCACGATAACTACTCGAAATAAACTGTGGCATACCCATAGCGCCCGCATAGGAACCTTTTATTGAACTAATATCGATATCAACTTCACGTGCTAGTAGTAAAAATTGTTCCAGCTCACTGCGGAAAAACTTACTTCGTGGTGGGTAATCAAAGCCCAGCGTCATCAACGAGTCAAAGACCGAGGTTTTGCCTTTGTGACGCCCGTAATAAGTCTCCACGCCGATAATTGCAGTAATGACACTTTTTGATACGCCGGTTTCCTTTTCAGCACGGTCAAGCAGATCTTTGTTTTTCAGCATAAATTCCCTGCCAAGCTGAATACGCTTTTCCTTAAGAAAAATTGGTCGATATTCAGCCCAGGTCAGAGTCTTCTCAGCCGGCCTGGCAATCGACTCAAGCACACTGTCCAGTCGATTGGCTTTAGCAATCCACCGATTGAGCAGCGCACGATCAAAATTGTGCTTTGCCACCATTTCATCGATAAATGCCTGTACGTCTTGCCGTTGCGAGTAATTGGCCTGTGCCGCAAATGATGACAGGGATAAAAGCGAAAGCAGAAGTATGAATAATTTTTTCATTTAATTTATTACCGAATTATCGACCAGATTACCTGGATAACAAACGCCGGTTTGAGTTTATCGACATCAGCATGCCAAACCCTGCCATAAGGGTCACCATCGATGTACCACCGTAACTCACCAGCGGCAGAGGCACGCCCACGACGGGCAATATACCTGAAACCATGCCTACATTAACAAATAAATAGACAAAAAAGGTCAAGCTTAAACTACCCGCCAGTAGTCGGCCAAAACTATCTTGTGCCTTACTGGCAATGTATAAACCACGCAGGACAATAAACATGTACAGCGCCAGTAATACTATTGCACCCATCATACCAAATTCCTCGGCAAACACGGCGAAGATAAAATCAGTATGGCGTTCCGGCAGAAAATCCAGCTGCGACTGTGTGCCATTCAACCAGCCCTTACCATATAGCCCACCCGAGCCAATCGCAATTTTTGACTGAATAATGTGGTACCCCGTGCCCAGTGGATCACTTTCGGGATTGAGTAGTGTTAGAACACGCTGCTTCTGATAATCGTGCATCATCTGCCACAACACAGGAATGAATGCCAGGCCAGCCAGCATCACTACCAGCAACACTCGCCAGCGTATGCCAGCCAGAAACACCACCAAAAAACCCGCCGCTGCAACTAGAATTGATGTACCAAGATCAGGCTGAGCCGCAATCAACACCGTCGGCCCAATGAGCAACACCGCCGCTAACAACAACGGTTTCCACGTCGGCGGCAGTGGCTTTTCAGACAGGTACCAGGCCAGCATCATCGGCATAGCCAGCTTCATCATTTCAGAAGGCTGAAACTTGACCACATACAAATCCAGCCAGCGCTGAGCACCTTTGCCAATATCACCGGCCGCCAGCACTAGCACTAACAGAACAACGCTCAGTGCAAAAAACCAGGGGGACCACAAATACAGCTGACGCTGTGGAATCTGCGCCACCACCACCATTACCATAAAGGCCAGGCTCGCACGAATGAGCTGTTTCTGCACCATGTCTGCCGAACCATCACTGGCGCTGTACAAAATGCCCAGCCCCGCAGCAGTCAGCAGCAACAGACCAAGAAACAGCACAGGATCGAGATTGATCGCACGCAGAATACGTGCAATACGGCTATTGTAACTCGCTTCAAGAACGTCAGATCTGGCCATTACTGTTTATCCTTATCTTCTTCTTTTAACAGGTAATGATCTATTACCTTGCGCGCCAGTGGCGCCATCCAGCTACCATGCTCACCATTATCAACTACCACCGCGACTGCAATCTTCGGTGCCTCATAGGGCGCAAATGCAATGAACAGGCCATGGTCGCGCAGTTTTTTGCTCACGGTCTCCTCATCGTATTCTTCATCCTGCGCAATACCAAAAACCTGCGCTGTACCGGTCTTGCCCGCCATTTTGTATTTCATACCCCATCCGGTAGCGCGTGCCGTACCCATTTCTCCGTGCACCACCTTTTTCATCGCCCGATACATATCATCCCAGTTACGCGGATAGCGCAAGGCAAAACGATTTTCCTTTGGCACAAATTCCCTGATCTCGTCTGATTCAGTCATATGTACACTGTGTAGCAAATGCGGCTGTATGCTTACGCCCTTATTGACCAGCGTGGCCGTGGCTGCTGCTAACTGCAGGGGGGTCGCCAACACATATCCCTGACCAATGCCCGCAATCAGAGTTTCACCGGGATACCAGATAGTTCGATGTACTTTCTGCTTCCAGTCACGTGATGGTAACAACCCCGGGCGTTCGCCATAGAGATCAATACCTGTCTTTTCACCAAAACCAAACAAGGCCAGAAAGTCGTGCA
>JAOUPA010000201.1 GCA_029880105.1 Gammaproteobacteria bacterium | reverse complement strand
TGCACAGCGCTGTACGATTAAATCATTCAGGCGTTCACCTTCACGTTCACGGTTGGCCGACAGTTCAGCCAGCGCCTGTTTTAACAGGGCCTCGCTGGCCTCGGCCACGGGTTTCATATCCAGTGTCGCCTCTTTGACCACGCCAGGCCACTTCAGGATATCGACCACGTTGATCACCGATGACTGGTGCAGTGTCGAATTCAGTTTTTCACAGGCGTGGATCATGGATCTGGCGAAGTCATCATTGATTTCTACGCCTCCACCAATACCCGCACCGGCATTAAAACGCAGGCAGCACTCCAGCTTACCGCGGTCGAGACTGGCATTGATGATCTCGCGGTAGCGGCCCTCCATACCACGCAGTTCATCCGGCAGGCGCATATTGATATCGAGGTAACGGTGGTTCACCGATCGTAGCTCCCAGGTTAAGGTACCGAAGGTCTCGGTGCCCTGGCAGCGCGCGAACGCGGTCATGCTTTTAATCATTCTACTCTCTCCTTTGGATAACAAATTGTAACACGCAGGCACGCGCAGCAAGTCACTCTCAAGCCATGTATAATTCGCCGCAACATATCAACGAGACACCGGAATAGAACATGAGACCCAGCAATCGCGCGCCCGACGAAATGCGTCAGATCAAAATCACACGCAACTACACCAAACATGCCGAGGGTTCGGTGCTAATCGAGTTCGGTGATACCAAAGTCATCTGCACCGCTTCCGTCGAAAATAAGGTGCCGGGCTTCCTGCGCGGCAAGGGCCAGGGCTGGGTCACCGCGGAATACGGCATGTTGCCACGTTCAACCGGTAGCCGGATGCGCCGCGAGGCCTCTGATGGCCGCCAGGGTGGCCGCACCATGGAAATCCAGCGCCTGATTGGTCGCTCACTGCGCGCGGCGATTGACCTTGAGGCACTGGGTGAAAACACCATCAGCCTGGACTGCGACGTGATCCAGGCCGATGGCGGTACCCGCACCGCCAGTATCACCGGCGCCTGGGTGGCACTGCATGATGCGGTACAGCACCTGCTGGAAAAGGGCCTGATCAAGAAAAATCCACTGCACCACCAGATCGGTTCGGTTTCTGTCGGCATCTATAATGGGGTACCGGTGCTCGATCTTGACTACGCCGAAGACTCCAACGCCGAGACCGACATGAACGTGGTCATGAACAACGGTGGTGGCTTTATTGAGGTTCAGGGTACGGCCGAGGGCCATGCCTACAGCCGTGACGAACTCAATGCCATGCTGGCGCTGGCAGAGAGTGGCATCAAGACATTATTCGAAGCACAAGCTGCGGCACTGAATATTTAAACGGAGATAGCGATGACACAAAAAATCCACAAAATCGTGCTTGCCAGCGGTAACGCCGGCAAGGTACGTGAAATCAACAAACTGTTTGCCGGCTGCGGTATCGAAGTTGTGCCACAGTCCGATTTCAATGTACCCGAGGTGCCAGAGACCGGCACCACCTTTGTCGAGAACGCGATTATCAAGGCCCGCCACGCTGCCGAGCTTACCGGCTTACCTGCAATCGCTGATGATTCCGGTATCGAGGTCGATGCCCTCGACGCCCGTCCCGGTGTTTATTCCGCGCGCTACTCTGGAACTGGTGCCAGTGATATCGACAACAATAATAAAATGCTGGCAGAACTCAAAGGCGTGCCCGAGGCAGAACGCACCGCGCGTTACTGGTGTGTGCTGACCTTTATGCGCCACCACAACGACCCGGTGCCAATCATTACTCAGGCCAGCTGGGAAGGTCGAATTTTAGAGGCGCCTCAGGGTGATGGTGGCTTTGGTTATGACCCAATCTTCTATGTACCGACGCACAACTGCTCGGGTGGGCAGCTGGCACTGGATGAGAAAAACAAGATCAGCCATCGCGCCCTGGCTTTACAGGCAATGCTGGAAGAGTTTAAAAAACATAATTTCATCGGTTAAGCATTGTGGCCGTTTTACTTTGTGGCGAAATCAAAACAGGGAGCCTGAATAACCTGTTAAACCGATTTGGCCTCGAAGTAAAACGCATGCCGGTAAACCAGGAACTGCCCGGCAGTTTCTGGAAGGCGCCCGAAGCGGGTTTGATTGGCAATACGCTATATATCAGCGATGACACACCTGTGCACTCTGCACTGCACGAGTCCTGCCACTATATTTGCATGGACCAGCAACGCCGCTCTAAATTACATACCGATGCCGGTGGCACCGCAATTGAAGAGACCGCTACCTGTTACCTTCAGGTACTGCTCTCAGACCTGATTCCCGAGATGGGACGCGCTCGTAGCTTTAGCGACATGGATGAATGGGGCTATTCCTACCGACTCGGCTCGGCACAGGCCTGGTTTGAACAGGATGCAGAAGAGGCGCTAGAGTGGTTGATAGAACATCAACTGGTTGACACGCAACAACAGGTTACTTTTCTTCTGCGACAATAAAAAAGCCCTCCGAAGAGGGCTTTTACAAACCGGTAAAACAATCTTATTTAACAAAGATCGTCGTGTAATCACCCGGATTGACTTTTGGGATGCTGGCATTAAAGCCGGTATTAATCGCACCAATAATCCGGTTAGCCACTACCGCATAACCACGTGCCGTTGGATGAACCCCATCCAGTGAGAAGGCGCCACCAGTGGCATAGTTGGCATTGATCGCGCCAGTACCGTAATCAATACCCGTACTACCGATCTCCTGCATAATCGCCTCGGCATCAACCAGTATCAGGTTGGGATCGGCATCAGCTGTGGCTTTAATGGTTGCATTGAATGCCGCTCTAGCAGCATCTATAAGAGCCTGTTCTTCAGGTGTTAAGACATCACCATCTTCCAGTGGCACACCAACACCCCAGACAGTAGTTGGATCAGCCGGATTAGCCAGTGTACCTATTTTGGAACTGGTAGTAAGCACTAACAGATCATCCGCTGTTGCCTGCCTCATACTAATAAGGGCAGCGTTAACGCCTGTTATATCTGTCAGGTCTTCGTCCATAATAACAACGGCATTCTGTCCAGCTGAAAAAGAAATAGTTCTTTTGGCTACCTCTGCCGGGTTGGCAGCTAAAACTGCAGCAACACCAGCATTATATGGTGCATAAACACTATTCAAATAATCAGCCGTGGCCTGATCTAGTGGCACCGCGTTATAAGGCACAGTGGTAAAGTAAGGAATTGTACTGACATCCGGGATATTAATCAGTACACCTTGAGTTGCGGGGTTAGCCGTTAAGGCACCAACTAGCCCAGAGTAAACACCCGAAAAAGCGGTTGGGTCAGTAATATCGTTAGAACCATACGTCGATGGATCAAAATTACCTAACTGGTCAACACCGACACCACCCGTGGTTGCATAAGACAACACATCATTATTACCAACCCACATGACAAAGAACGATGGCTGCTGTGCAGCAGCATCTCCTATCATCGATGCAGTAGCCGGGT
>JAOUPA010000200.1 GCA_029880105.1 Gammaproteobacteria bacterium | reverse complement strand
ACGCTTCGAGGCCCTGCAGGATCTGCTGCAACTCGAAAACCTGCCAACCCGGCTGGAGTGTTTCGACATCAGCCACACCCAGGGCGAGGCAACCATGGCCTCGTGCGTGGTCATGACCCCCGAAGGCCCCTACAAAACCGACTACCGCCGCTACAACATCAAAGACATCACCGGCGGTGACGACTACGCCGCCATGCGTCAGGCACTGCAGCGCCGCTTCCGCAAAGGTGGCAAGGACGAGCAGAAACTGCCCGATATCCTGTTTATCGATGGCGGCAAGGGCCAGCTCAGGCAGGCCATCGAGGTCATCGACGAACTCGGCCTGAACTCGATACTGCTGATCGGCGTCGCCAAGGGGGAAGGGCGCAAGGCCGGCCTGGAAAAACTTGTGTTCAGCGATGGCCGCCCCGAGCTGCACCTCAGCCTCGATTCCCCCGCGCTCAACCTCATCCTGCAGGTGCGCGACGAGGCGCATCGCTTCGCCATCTCCGGGCACCGGGCACAACGCGCCAAGACCCGGCGCGAATCACCGCTGGAAAATATCGAAGGCCTTGGCCCCAAGCGCAGGCAGACCCTGCTCAAGCATTTTGGCGGATTACAGGGAATCACTCGTGCCGGGGTGGCAGATCTTGTTACAATACCCGGCATCAGCAAGAAGCTGGCACAGGCCATCTATGACGAATTCCATATAGAACAATAAGATAGCCAAACTATTAAGAAATTAAATTAGAAGTAAAACAACCTTAGTAACATGAATCTCAACATCCCCAACACCTTAACCCTGTTCCGCATGGCGATCATCCCCGTGTTCATCGTCGCCTACTACTGGCCGCACCCCAGCGCCAACGTCATCGCCACCAGCATCTTCTTTATCGCCGGCATCTCCGACTGGTTCGACGGCTACCTGGCACGCAAACTCAACCAGCAGAGCGCACTTGGCGCCTTTATGGACCCGCTGGCCGACAAACTCATGGTCATCACCGCACTGGTCCTGCTCGTCGGCACCCACCCGCAGAACAACTGGCTGCTGTTCTCCGCACTCATTATTATCTCCCGTGAAATCATCGTCTCCTCACTGCGCGAATGGATGGCCGTGCAGGGTAAAGATGGCGAAGTCGTCGTCTCCTTCGCCGGCAAGGCCAAAACTTTCGCCCAGCTCTGGGCACTGGGCTTCCTCATCTACGAACAGGATCTGTTCGGCCTGCCCGTGTTCACCATCGGTATCGTCCTCATCGTCTGGGCCGCCGCGCTCACCCTGTATTCAATGATGACCTACCTGATCTCCGCCTGGAGCACGATAAAAAACGCCGGATAATAAATTAAATGTCTAAAAACGCCCTGCATGCAATTTTTAAGCTTGACAGGGCAGTGTGCATCGCTAGAATAGCGACCTGCTTAGACGCACTGCGGGAATAGCTCAGCTGGTAGAGCGCAACCTTGCCAAGGTTGAGGTCGCGAGTTCGAACCTCGTTTCCCGCTCCAATTTATTCGATTAAACCCTGCTATTCAGGGTTTTTTCGTTTCAGGTCAATAAGAAAATAACCAGGCCTGAAAAAGAGCAGACAGCAGCCATAGACATGCTTATATATTTGGCAATAATGCAGTAAGCTCACAAAAGTTTGCGGCGAGTTAGGAAAGCGGTTATCCACGTGATTGCAAATCACTGTAGCTCGGTTCGACTCCGGGACTCGCCTCCATATTTATCAATCTGCACAGCGTTTTGATAGATGAAAGCCCACTCTGTTAGCCCAGGTGGCGAAATAGGTAGACGCAAGGGACTTAAATTTTTGAGCACCCGGTTTGGAAACATCCGGTGTGAATGGAGTCAAATTCGGGGAAACCTTTCAGGTAATGCTGATGGCAATCCCGAGCTAAGCCTTGATACGATTCTTACTTCTATAAGTAGGGGTTAATGCGTGGCAATTAGGGCATAACAAACGCAAATTCGTAAGAGTATTGTCTTTGTTATCCCCGTTGATATGGTCAAGTTCTAATGGTATCGATTCATCAAGCCATTCTGATAACTTGCAATTTGAACATACAGGTTCAAGAACTTTCTCTTTGAGAAGTCTGTTTTTAAGCTTGTAAGACTGAATTGCAATCTCGTTATTCAGATACTTCTCGATGGGTTGTTTGGGATCTAAAAATTTCCCTTTATTCCATGCCTGACCAGTGAAATGTGATGTTTCTAGCTGAAAGTGTTTAATCGCCTTTCTCAAAACATCGTAATTACCACCATATGCAGCAACATTTAATTGCTGAAGAACTTGCCGCATTGACGTAGAAGTCTTAACGGCACTTCGTAATTGTTCTTCCGTGTATTTATGTAGTTTCATAGTATCGGGAAAGTGTAGAGACTTGACGGCTCCTGCCTACGTCATGAAATTATATCATGATATGGTAAAGAGAAAGTCCAGACCACAAAGCGTTTTAAGTAACGTGGCAGTGAAAGCTGTAGTGGTACGAAAATCCCTCGGTGGAAACACCGTGCCGGTTCGATTCCGGCCCTGGGCACCATTCATATATTTCCACTATGTTATTTCGTATACATGTGAGGAACTTTTGGAAAGATATCGAACCGATACCCGGTTGATTATTCGCGCTATCCTTGCGCTCACCCTTCGGGCCATTGATAAAAAAACATCAATGTTGCAGATTGCTCCATGCAATCCTGATCCGGCCCTGGGCACCATCTTCAAACTAAACATTACAATTTAGATAAATCTCTCAGGCATAAAATCGAACCGACAAGCCGGTTAGATTACAGATTACTTCCTGTAATTTGCCCTACGGGTTGTTCGTCTCACTTACAATGCAAAAGCACATCCCTATGCTTGTTCAAATCACAAAAACCTAGAACTTAACAATCGCACCCACGGCAATCACGCGTGAATCACCAACCAGCTTTGCATCGCTAGCCAGACCGCCGTTGTCGCCATCGGCCCAGTAAACGAAGGCCGTAGTGCTGCTACTGAGTTTGTGGTCGAGGCCAAGAGCCATCATGGTAGGATCGTTGATACCTCCTGCAGCATCTTCCGCCTCACCAAAGGCAAACTTGATGGTGTTGTCATCATTCAATTTATGTTTAACGCTCAACATGGTATTAGTCAGGTTGGGTGATCCGGTTGTATCTACGCGCTCTATAGCAAAGCCAACACTGGTCGCACCCAGTGTATAACCAATAACACCCTTGGCCGCATTCGTTGCAGGCGCAACGGGTAGAGGCGCAGGCACTTCATCGATATCCTGATAGGCAAAGGCCAGTACCAGGTCGCCAGATTTCACTTCCACTGCACCACTGATAATTGCACCGGCATTATCATTCGCTGGCGTATCTTCACCACCGGCATACATCACGCTGAAGTTTGCAGCGCCCAGTGCCTTGTAATACGAAACCGAGCTATCGGCACGCACATCATGCGTTTTGGTGATGATATTATTCCAGTCGGCGTAG
>JAOUPA010000199.1 GCA_029880105.1 Gammaproteobacteria bacterium | reverse complement strand
GTGTGTGCCCGTATGCCCAACCGGCGCCAGCTACAAGCGTGAAGAAGATGGTATCGTACTGGTTGATTACGACAAGTGCATCGGCTGCAAATACTGTTCCTGGGCCTGCCCCTACGGTGCGCGCGAGCTCGACGAGAACCAGAAGGTGATGAAAAAATGCACACTCTGTGTCGACCGTATTTATGACCAGAGCCTGCCAGAGGCAGAGCGCAAACCGGCCTGTGTACTGGCATGTCCTACCAGCGCGCGCCTGTTCGGTGACGTCAAGGATCCTGACTCGGTGGTCTCAGAAACTATTCGTGAAAATGGCGGTTACCAGTTAATGCCGGAGTGGGGCACCAAACCGGCGAATCACTACCTGCCACGCCGCAAGACCAGGATAACCATCCATGAAGATGAGTTAACACGCGTTGATAATCCGCTGAACAAGGAACGCCAGTTGCCGATGCCGGGTGATGATGAGCAAACCCTCGACGATATCATGAGCTGGTAACCCAGAAGCCATAACGAACTTAACCGGACTTAACTATGCATCCTGCTTTTTCAGTTATCTTTCTTACCACCCTGATCGGTGCTGGTCAGGGCCTGTTCCTCGCCATGTACACAGGCCAGCTCTATTCCGTGATCAACCTGGTACCGGTACAGGACTCGCACAGCTTTTACGGCTGGGGTACTTTGCTGGCGCTGGTCTTCCTTGGCCTCGGCCTGTTTGCCTCGCTATTCCATCTCGGTCACCCGGAACGTGGCTGGCGTGCCGCTGCGAGATGGCGCACCTCCTGGCTATCACGCGAAGTTATTGTCCTGCCTGCATTCATGGGCATGACCTCTATTTACGGTCTCACCCACTATTTCAATATCAACCCGACGCTGTTTTCGTTCGGTGACGTACTTACCGTCAACCTGACCCTGCTGATCGGCCTGCTCGCCACCGGCCTGGCCTTCCTGCTGTTCCTGTGTACCGGCATGATCTACGCCTGCATCAAATTTTTGCAGGAATGGGCAACACCACTGACCGTGGTGAATTACACCCTGCTGGGTTCGGCCTCGGGTTTTGTTATGGCCGCCGCCTTTGCCGCCTATGTCAATTCGGGACTGGCTTCGTTCTACGCTGGCTGGGCCATTGTGCTCACTGGTGTCGGTTTTGTTACCCGTAGTATTTCACTGATTCGAAATGCTCGCATCAAACCCAAATCGACACTGGCCACTGCCATCGGTATTCGTCACACCAACATCCAGCAGAAATCACGCGGTTTTATGGCGGGCTCTTTTAACACGCGCGAATACTTTCACAACGCACCGGCAATCTTCTTCAAGAGCATCAAGTGGATATTCCCGATACTGGCCTTTATTATTCCGCTGGTCATACTGAGTAGCGCGATGACCTCAAATAGCTTTGGTATTTTTGCACTGACCTTTGTTATTCAATACGTAGGTTTAATTGCTGAACGCTGGTTCTTTTTTGCGCAGGCAAACCACCCGCAGAATCTTTATTACCAGACGATATAAAAGCATTTTTACCGCAGAGGCGCGGAGACGCAGAGTAAAAACACTTCTTAGTTTAAAGGCTCGTCATACCCGCGTAGGCGGGTATCCATATTTATACCCGTATAAAAGCATTTAAAAACTGGATTCCCGTTTTCTCGGGAATGACAGAATACTCAATCGAATACTACAGTCCGGTTTTCGTAGACCAGCAGGTCGTGGTGCACATGGTGACGTACCGCGCGTGCCAGTACGATCTTCTCCAGATCGCGGCCAATGCGCACTAAATCGTCAACCGTATCCTTGTGGCTAACGTGCACCACATCCTGCTCAATGATTGGACCAGCGTCGAGCTCGGCGGTGACATAGTGACTGGTCGCGCCGATGATTTTCACGCCGCGTTCATAGGCACTGTGATAGGGACGGCCCCCGGGGAAGGCGGGCAGGAATGAATGATGGATATTGATAATGCGCTGCGGGTAATCTTTAACGAAGTCATCGCTGAGCACCTGCATGTAACGCGCGAGCACGATGAAGTCGATGCTGTGCTCGGCCAGCAGTGCCTTCTGCCTCGCCTCCTGCTCTGCCTTGTTGTCATTATTCACTTCAATACAGTGATACTCAATACCGAGGCGCTCGGTCGCGGCCTGTAGATCCGGGTGATTGCTGATCACCAGCGGAATCTCAACGTCCAGCTCACCACACTCGTAACGCGCCAGCAGGTCGTAAAAACAGTGGGCCATCTTCGAGACAAACAGGGCCATGCGCGGTTTTTCATCGGCAAAGTGCAGCTGGAAGGTCATGTCATAACGCGTACCGACCAGAGTTTTGAAATATTCGGCGATCTTGCCTCGCTCGATGGCGAATCGATCCAACGACCACTCAACGCGCATGAAGAAGACACCGCGCTCACCATCAACGTGCTGGTCAAGGTAGGTGATGTTGCCGTCGTTCTTAAAGATGAACTCAGTAATCGCAACCACGATACCGGGTTTGTCCGGGCAGTGGATCAGCAGAACTGCAGAGTTTTTTGATGAATTAGTCATGCGCTGATAATACTAGATGATGCCTGACCTGTCAGCGACCATCCAACAGTACTAATATAAACAGCCTCTTAATTATGATATTGTTCGGTTTATCAAATTCGACCCAACGCACAAATAATATGTTTTTAAATATCTCTATTATATTAGTCAGCATTCTGATGTCCTCGACCGCCCATGTCCTACTTAAGAAGGGCGCAACCAGCTTTGTCGAGTTGTCAGTACAAGGTCAACCCATTTTGACCAATGTCTGGCATATCGTAACAAACCCCTGGGTTTTTGGTGGCATGTTTATGCATGTCAGTGCTCTGGTAGTCTGGCTTTGGGCGCTAACCAGGGTAGATATCTCCTTCGCCTACCCATTCCTTGCTGTTGGTTATATCTTTGTTAGCCTGCTAGCATGGTACTGGCTCGGAGAAAACATTACCTCAACCAGAATTTCCGGCATGGCTATCATTATCATCGGAATAGTCGTGCTTTCTCGCGGCGGCTAACCTGGCAATATATTATGAACAACGCTTTAATTGGTTACACAGGATTTGTCGGTAGCAATATTCTTGAGCAACACCCCTTTGAAGAGTTATATAACTCCAAAAATTTCAAAGACATGGAAGGGAAAACATTTGGCGATGTTGCCTGTGCGGGCATCTCTGCAGTTAAGTGGCTGGCCAATAAGAACCCGGAAGAGGATCGAACAAAAATTACCGAGCTTAAAAATATATTATCAACAATTACCGCAGATCGCTTCATCCTGATCTCGACCATCGATGTATATCCCAACACCTCGGATGGTGATGAACAATTCGACTGCTCCTCTTTGCCCAACAATGCCTACGGTACACATCGCCTGGAATTCGAGCAGTTTTGTATTAGCAGCTTTTCAAACTGCTATATCATTCGCTTACCTGGACTCTTTGGTACGAACCTGAAGAAGAATGTTATTTTT
>JAOUPA010000198.1 GCA_029880105.1 Gammaproteobacteria bacterium | reverse complement strand
CGAGAAAGCCGTCAATAGCGCTGGCATCATTGCCTTAAAATGCAGAACAGGATTAACCCTGGCGATAAATTTCAGTACCAGCGGCAGAAAGATAAATAGGTGTAACGATAATGCCACTATCACGGTTGTAAAAAATACGGCCAGTGGCATAAAGGCATCGACACCCGATTGCATAACCACTTTACAGACCAGTGCAAACACGCCCAACGGAGCAAATTTCATTACCAGATTAGTCATCTGCATCATAATACTGAGCAGCCCCTGCCAGAAATCTTTTTGCACCGTGCCGTGTTGACCTTTCAAACGAGAAAGGAAATAGCCAAAAAGCAGGCTAAAAAAGATCAAACCAAGCATCTGACCCTCTGCCGCCGCCGAAACAATATTTGCCGGCACCATTCTCAGAAAGACTTCAGCAATATCACCAGCACCTTTACCTTCAACTTTTGCCAGCACAGATTCGGTATCGGATGATAACGACATACGTGCCAATGCAGGTTGATCATCTACCAGGCCCGGCTGCAATAGATTCACCATTAATAGTCCGATCAAAATAGCGACCAAACTGCTTGAGGCATAAAAGACTAGTGTTTTCGAGCCGAGACGGCCCAGAGAATCGGGCTTTAGTTCCATCATGCCGGTAATGATGGACGCCACTACCAATGGCACAATCAACATTTTCAGGGCATTAAGAAAAAGCGTACCAAAGAAGCCAAGCAGTGAAAGTAATGAAATGCCAAAAATATGAACATCTGGCTTTGCAATAATCCCTAGCAAAATCGCTATAGCTAGTGCAATCAGTATTTGCCAGTGCAAAGCTAGCCGGGGTATTGCTTTCATGTTTTACATGCCCCGGCCAACCATGATCAGCTGAGACTACTGGAACGCCTTTGAATTGATTTTCAGATTCGCCTTATCCTTAATAGAAGTTAATGCTATCAGGAATTCCCTGTTGGCGAGTTCCTGTTTTAACTGGCTCTTAACCTGTTCTATCTGATCCTGCGTAATCTGGTCTGGCACACGTACTTCTTCAAGTATTACCAGGGCGACATCACCGGAGTACATAGCCACGTCTTTCGCAACCACTTTACCCGCTTCGGGTAACGACATACTGAAGGCCGCATCCAGAATCGTAGGATCAACTTTGCCTGTATCCTTGCGCGTCAACATTTCATGTTTATCCAGAGTTACCCCCTTACCAGCCTGCTCGGCAACGGTTGACTGACCTGCATTAATTATTTCTTTGGCTTCACCTGCTGCAGCCAGGGTATTTTCGTGGCTCTTTTTCAATCGCAGGTTCTGTTCAATTGAAGCGCGTACCGCTTCCAGTGGTTGCAGGCTGGCGGCTTTACGTTCTAGCAGGCGCAACACCAGTACATGTTCCGGAGAAATTTCGATGACATCACTATTGGCTTTATCTTCCAGCACCAGTTTAGAAAAAGCGATTTCACGTACCTTGTCATTGCCTGCAATACCGGCACCACTATTACGAGTGAAATAATCCGTTGTCTTTGGACTGATACCCATGACTTCTGACACCATCGCCAGGGAATCTGCATTCTCATAGGCCGTTGTTGCCATGCTCTCGCTAAGCTCATAGAACTTATTACTGATTACTTCCTGTTGATACATCTTTTCCAGCTCGGCCCGCTTTTGCTGCAACGATTCAACGGGCTCAGCCTGAATTTTTTCCAGCTTGATCAAATGCAAACCATACTCTGATTCAACCACATCACTGACTTCACCTTCATTCAACGCATACAGTGTATCTTCAAATGGCTTCACCATTTGACCGGCCTCTACCCAACCTAGATCACCACCCTGTTTTGCAGAGCCAGTATCCTGAGAATGCTTACTCGCCATATCTTCAAACGAGGCACCTGCGGCCAGCTGATTTTTAATATCGTCCAGCAAGTTACGTACAGTTGCTTCATCTTTTTTGTCCGTTTTCAGGAGGATATGCCTGGCCTTACGCTGCTCCTTTTTTGAAATGGTTGCAACATAATCATCATACATCGCAGCTATAGCCTGTTCATCGATTTGAATATCAGCTGTTAGTGCATCGCTAGTCAGTTCAACATACTCAACTCTCACCTTCTCGGGCAGCATATACCGACTTGCATCTGATTCATAAGCCGCTTTTATTTCATCTTCGGTAATTTCAATTCCAGAAGAAAAATGATCAAGACTAAATACCAAAGTACTTATTTTACGTTGCTGGTGTTCAAGCTCTGCCATCCTTCGAGCTTCGTCATCAGTGATAAAACTTGTATTGCTAAGTGAATCCATCACCTGCGAAATGAGCATATCATTTCTCAACTGAGCTTCCATCTGAGAAACAGTCATACCCCTGGATTGAAGCACCTGATTGAGAAAATCACGATCAAATTTTCCGTCACGTGTAAAAATTGTTTTGATATTTTCGGATAATTGAGCATCTGAGATACGATAACCTGCATCCTGTGCCGCACTATCCAGGGCCGCCCTATTCACCATCTGATCCAATACGCGCTTTTTTAGAACAACGTCATCAAAAGGTAATTTTCCACCAAATTGCTGCTGCAGTTTCTGGCGCTGCATAGACAGTGTGTATTCAAATTCACGCTTGGAGATTTCGATATCATTGATTTTGGCGACATACTGCTCTGAGCCGCCACCAACATACGACTGAATTCCCCATAAAGCAAAGGGAAGCGCGATCAACGCAACGATAACTATACCCAACCAACCTTTAGCTTTGTCATTTATTGCCTGTAGCATGAAACTAACCTTGTATGAAATCTATACGGATTCAGGTGACACTGTAATAAGCAGCACTGATGAATTTGTTAATGGAATGATATCACTATGAAAAGAGCCTGAATATATCCATTCAAACTTCTAGCAGGAAACCAATATGGCGGACCGGACGGGACTCGAACCCGCGACCTCCGGCGTGACAGGCCGGCATTCTAACCAGCTGAACTACCGGTCCGAAATTGGTGGGTGGTGAGGGGATCGAACCCCCGACATTCGCCTTGTAAGGGCGACGCTCTACCAGCTGAGCTAACCACCCGAGCAGAGAAGGCGAGATTGTATAGAAAAACCTGTCTATGAGCTACCTCTAATACACGTTTTTTTGTAACTATTTTGCAATCAGGGGTGGCCTTGCTCTAGATCAGGCTATATGCTGATTCAAGGCTTCTATAATTTAAGTGTACAGTCTATTTCGAGGGATTATGGCGATACAGATTCAGTTTCTGGGCGCGGCGCGTGAAGTCACCGGTTCGAGCCATCTGGTTCAGGTGGGTGAACGTCGAATATTGCTCGACTGCGGCCTGATTCAGGGGCCACGGGAAGAAGAGGAACGCAATCGTGCCCCCTTCCCCTTTGACCCCAAAAAAATTGATGTGGTGATACTCAGCCACGCCCATATCGACCACTCAGGCCGCCTGCCAATGCTGGTCAATGCGGGTTTCAGGGGGCCGATTTACACGCACA
>JAOUPA010000048.1 GCA_029880105.1 Gammaproteobacteria bacterium | reverse complement strand
ATAATAAATCAAGAAATGTTTTTTGTATGTAATGTAGAATATTTTTTTAGACATTTTTTTGGCCCGGTTCAGGGCCTGTGCAGGGGGCTATGCATCCGGTTCTATTTACCCCCGAGTATCTCGGGGAATGTTATTCCTGTAATTATCTTGAGGCGAAAAATAAATTTAGCCAGCAGGTTAAGCACCAGCTCGACCCCGGTTTATGTCGTGAATTCACTTATCCGCAAACAGGGCCTGAAGGCGAGGCACTGACGAGCTCGGTTGCATGGCTTGGCGATGCGGAGGCCGAACATGTGCTGGTGTTGCAGAGTGCTACCCACGGCGTCGAGGGCTTTGCCGGTTCGGCGATCCAGCTCGATACACTAAAACGACTAACGGCAGAAAAACTACCCGGCGGTATCGCCATCCTGTTTATCCATGTGATCAACCCCTATGGTTTTGCCTGGCTGCGCCGGGTCAATGAACAGGGTATTGACCTGAACCGTAATTTTGTTGATTTTAATCAACCACTACCAGCCAACGAAGGCTACACTCAACTCGCTGATCAAATTTTGCCTTTAAGTCTCACTGGCTGGGACAGGGCATCACAAAAACTTTCGGCATATAGAGATGAGTACGGTCAGAGTGAGTTTGAGAAGGCAGTCAGCAGCGGCCAGTATGAATATGCCGATGGCCTTTTTTATGGCGGTACGGCTCCAAGTCAGTCACGACTTAACCTGGAAAAGATTATTGATGACTATGAACTACATAATCGTCGAAGCGTTGCGGTCATCGATATCCACACCGGACTGGGGCCGTTTGGTTATGGCGAAGTGATCTGTGATCACCCGCCCGGTTCAGCCGGGGTGAAGTTGGCGAGGACATGGTTTGGCGAAAGCGTGACTGAACCGGCGCTGGGTAGTTCGACATCGGTACAGAAGCTCGGCCTGATCGATTACCTATGGCATCGACGCCTCGGTGAGAAGGTCTGCTTTGTTACGCTCGAGTTTGGTACTTACTCGGTAGAGCAGATGTTTGAAGTATTAAGGCGTGATCACTTTATGCATCGTCAAACTATTGACTGGGGTGCGAGTGAAACGCAGCAGGTTAAGCAGGCAATACGAAAGTTTTTTTATCCGGCAACACCCGACTGGCAGGAGATGGTATTAATGCGTGGCAGACAATGTATCGATCAGGCCTTACAGGGACTCAATCAATAATGCCGGGCACGACTTCTACGCCAGATTTTACACTGGCGACAATAAAAGACCTGAATGCACTGGTGACGATTGAAAACCGTTGCTTTGAGATTGACCGCATGTCGTCACGCAGTATCAAGCACATGATCCAGAAGGCCAACTGTGATTTTATTCTTGGCTGGAAAAATAATGTGATTGTTGGTTATGCGCTGGTGCTCTATCACCAGGGTACACACCTGGCCAGGCTGTATTCATTCGCAGTGCTACCTGAAGTGCGCGGGCAGGGTGTCGGTGAACAACTGTTGCAGCAGGCGGAGGAATACGCAACCTCGCGAGACTGTATCTATATGCGACTTGAAGTGCACCCGAATAATAGTGGCGCGATTCGCCTGTATAAAAAATTAGGTTATCACCCCTTTGGTATGTACCACGATTACTACGAGGACCATGCCGATGCGCTGCGTTTTGAAAAGCGCATCCTGTTCTGCGAAGACCAGCGTGATCTTTTGCCTGTGCCTTATTACCAGCAAACTACGGATTTCACCTGCGGGTCCGCCTGCCTGATTATGGCGATGCAGGCATTGGGTACAGAGGCAAAGGCTGATCGCATACTGGAAATTCAGTTATGGCGTGAGGCTACGACGATCTACATGACCTCGGGCCACGGAGGTAGTAGTCCGCTTGGCCTGGCGCTGGCAGCATGGCGACGTGGCTTTCGTGTTGAGGTCTACATCAATACCGAGGAGCCACTCTTTCTCGACGGTGTTCGCAATGAGGAAAAGAAGGCCGTAATGCAACTGGTTCATGAGGAGTTTGTTGCGCAGATTAAAGCGACGGATATCCGTATTAACTACAATAAAATTACGTTGTCAGAGTTGGAAGAAAAAATGGATGCTGGCGGTATTCCATTAGTGATGATCAGTAGTTATAGCTATACGCGCGATAAGGCGCCGCACTGGGTCGTGATGTCAGGTATTGATGAGACGTTCGTCTATATCCATGACCCGCACGAAGATGAAGATACTTATCGGTCACAGACAGATAATATACATCTGCCTGTTGCGCGCCAGACATTCGATAACTCATTCCGCTTCGGTAAAACGGCGTTGCGTACCAGTGTCATTATTTACAATAGATAATTATTATTTTATGCCATGCCTGGTTGGGAGAGTGTGTAGTGCTTGAAGCAATAGAAATTAGCAGTATGCCATCTAGCGATGCTAGTGATCAGCTGTTTGCCAGGATAGCAGAAGATATCAGTAACAAAGGTTACAGTATCAATCCATCGGTCTTGCCAGTAGAACTTGGTAGTGCATTGTTACACCATGTTCTTGATATGAATGAGGACAAGTTCGATCCCGCCGGTATTGGCCGTGATCAGCAGTTGATGCTCAATGAATTTGTACGCAGTGACGAGATATGCTGGATAACCGGGGAGTCTGATGCCGGTAAGGCCTGGTTGCAGTGGACTAATCAAATGCAGGTTTATTTAAACCGCACTTTGTTTCTCGGGTTGTTTTCTTTTGAAAGCCATTTTGCACACTATGCCCGTGGTGATTATTACAAACGACATCTCGATGCATTCAAGGGTGAGGCCAATCGCGTCCTCACACTAGTGGTTTACCTGAATCCTGAATGGGGTATCGAGGATGGTGGTGAGCTGGTGCTGTTTAGCGATGAACATGACCAGTCTGGAATCAAGGTCACGCCGTTGATGGGTACGGTAGTGGTGTTCCTGAGTGAGGATTTTCCACACGAGGTACTGGCCGCGAACAGGGACAGGTATTCGATTGCGGGCTGGTTCAGGGTTAATACCTCGACTGCCGAGAGAGTTGATCCGCCAGCCTGATCAGCGTTGCTGGTATTTATAACTCAGCCAGCAGTATTTGGCATTCATCGATATATTTTTTCCTGCCCAGAAGAATGTGCCAGCGTGAGCCACCGCACTGGCGCCACAATACCGTGGCGCGAATACCCGCCAGTAACAGGGCGCGAACTTTATTGGCATTGCTTTCGTTGCTGAGATAGTCGCGTTCGCCACGCACAATAATTTTCGGATACAGGGTGCTGATGGTGTCTTTATAGAGGCCGCCAATTTTTGCGAATACGTTTTCGTGCATCAGGCTGAAAAATTCGAGAGAGTTCTGGATTTCTTTCAGGCCGTCACTGATTTTTTTAAGCATATCTGGATTGGCAGAGAGCTTTTTTTCCAGGGCGATCATTGAAATGGCGTACTGTGTAATTTCAAGATTACGTTCGTTCTTGAATGCGCTGATCTGTTTGTCGAGTACGCGCAGGCCTGTGCTGACACCGGCAAGGTTACCAAATACCGCCTCGGTAGATTCGACGTCGAACCGGAATAGCGTTTCCAGGCTTGCCTCGACCACGGCACTATTGGCCATGCCTTTATTGGCGATCTGCTCTACGAGTGATGCTGCCTGAAAAACACCGGCAAGGGCAATGACCTGATCTCTCTTTGTATGTTTCATACCTATTATTAATTTACCTTAGCTGTTGTACATGGTTTCGATGACACCGCCGCCGAGGCAAATGTCATCCTGATAGAATACGACTGACTGGCCGGGTGTGATGGCGCGTTGCTTCTCATCATAACTGACTTTTAAATGGTCGTGACCAATCTGTTCGACTTTACAGGTCTGGTCGGGTTGTCGATAACGGTTCTTTGCCGTGCAGGTCATCGAGAAGATCATTGCCTCGGGATCGACCCAGTGCAGTTGTTTGCATTCCAGTGTGTTGTGCAACATGCGTGGGTGGTTGTGTCCCTGGCCGACAATGAGTGTGTTAGAGTTTAAATCCTTGTCGACAACAAACCAGGCGTCTTCTTCAGCGTTTTGCATGCCACCGATGCCGAGGCCTTTACGCTGGCCCATGGTGTAATACATCAGGCCGCTGTGTCTGCCAATGGTTTCACCTTCAGTGGTTTTGATATCACCGGGTTTCGCAGGCAGGTATTGTTTTAAAAAGGTATCAAAACGGCGTTCGCCGATAAAACAGATGCCAGTGCTGTCTTTCTTGTTGAAAGTTGCCAGGCCGTGTTGTTCTGCCAGCGCTCGAATTTTTTCTTTCTGGTATTCGCCAACGGGGAACAGTGAATGCGTTAGCTGGTGCTGGTTGAGCGTGTAAAGAAAATAACTCTGGTCCTTGTTGTTATCGAGTCCCCGTAACAATCGCGCCTTGCCATTAACTATCGCAGTGCGGACATAATGGCCAGTGGCAATTTTATCTGCGCCAAGATCGAGCGCATGTTCAAGAAATGCACGAAACTTTATTTCCTTGTTACAGAGGATGTCCGGGTTAGGTGTACGACCAGCACTGTATTCATCGAGAAAATGTTTGAACACGCGATCCCAGTATTCGGTGGCAAAGTTGATGCTGTGAAGTTTTATGCCCAGCGTATCGCAGACTGACTGAGCATCGGCAAGGTCTTCGGCGGCCGCGCAGTATTCAGCATCGTCATCTTCTTCCCAGTTTTTCATGAACAGGCCTTCAACCTGGTAACCCTGTTCGATTAGCAGCAGGGCGGCGACCGAGGAATCGACACCACCCGACATGCCGACGATGATTTTTTCTTTATTGCTCATCGTGCGTAGTCAACGGTGGTAAGAATATCCAGAGGGTAACGTTGTCCTGCAAGATAATCGTCGATGTTTTTTATTACCATCGGGCTGCGTAATTTTATGTTGCCAAGTAGTTCATCCCGGCTTAGCCACAATGCCTGCAGGATACCTTCATCAAGTGGCTGATCAGGTTGATGGTTGCTGCAGCTTCCGGTAAATGCAAAACGCAGAAAGGCTTTATGGGTGCCTGGTTGCTGCCAGAGATAAATGCCGACCAGTGCCTCAGGGGTAAATTGCCAACCGGTCTCTTCCTGGGTTTCACGAATCACTGCCTCGATCAGGTCTTCATTGGGATCCAGATGGCCTGCAGGCTGGTTGTAGACAATCTTGCCATTAATCTTTTCTTCGACCATGAGAAATTTGCCATTGTCTTCGATAATGGCAGCAACAGTGGCATGGGGTTTCCAGGTCATTTTCTACTTAGTACTCTTTTTCTACGCTCTTTCATGACCACATGAACCCAGATCCAGTTGATACCGAAGTATCCGATGGCACTACTGGCAACAGCCATAATCAAACAGCCAGTGAGAAAGGGTTTCCAGATGATACCCAGTTCATGCATTAGCCATTCCATACTTAGTTCCATACTGAACGCCATTTCGGGAACGCCTATGATCCAGGTACCGACCAGGTAGGCGAAATAAAACATCGGTGGCATGGTGAGTGGGTTGGTGATCCAGACCAGTGCTACAGACATGGGCAGGTTAGTGCGTAGCAGAATAGCGCCACCGGCAGCCAGCACCATCTGGAATGGTACTGGCCACCAAGCAAAAAATAGACCAACCATAAATGCGCCTGCCATGGAGCGGCGGTTCATGTGCCAGAGGTTTGGATCATGAAGCAGGGTGCCAAACATGCGAAGAACTTTATGATCTTTGATTTCATGCGGTTTGGGCATGAATTTCTTTAGAAATTTGCGTGGCATAGAGTGTGTGCTGCTGCTTTTATGGTGTTAGATTATCATTGTTGCACTAATTGTAGGCAAACCTTGCCTGATATGAGTTAAGTTTTAGAGGAAAAAATGGTTATTTTACAGGGAATAGTTGCTATCTATGTTGCTTAATGCCTTATCTTTCCTGGCGGGTATTGTGCTGGTGCAGCAACTGGCCGAGCTTCCTGCAATTTCAATTCTGTTATCTCTCCTTGCTGTCCTGGTCATTACACTCGGCTTAAAACTTTGCAGGTCGAGGCCTGTTATTTACAGGTTGTTGTTATCGCTGACACTCATTGTTGCCGGAGCTTGCTGGGTGACACTCTATGCACACCACTATCTTGAACACAAATTGCCAGAGTCGCTGGCAGGCCGTGAATTTCTTGTTGAAGGTACCGTACAGGGTATCCCCACCACTGATGGCGATGTCCAGCGTTTTGAATTGGCTGTAGACAGAATAGAACATGACGATAGCAGTATTAATTTGCCCGAGCACCTTCGACTGAGCTGGTACTATGGCCGTGAAGTTAATGCAGGTGAGCGCTGGCAATGGCTGGTGCGGTTGAAGCCGCCACACGGCTTTTTTAATCCCGGTGGTTTTGATTATGAAGGCTGGCTCTATGGGCAGGGCATTCACGCTACTGGGTATATTCGAGATAGTGAAAAGAACCTGAAGCTATCGGATGCCGGTGCCTTTTCAATCGATGCGCTGCGACAACTAATTAGTAAAGATATTCAAAAGCGACTTGGTGAGGCTGAATTATCTGGCCTTGTCACGGCGCTGGCCGTGGGAGATCGCACACCCATTAATAATGAACACTGGGATACGCTGATTCGCACCGGCACCAACCACCTGATGGCGATTTCTGGCCTGCATATTGGGCTTGCTGCAGCATTTGGTTACTGGCTGGTACGCAGGCTGGTGTCTGCGGCCTTGATGAAATACATACCTGCTCAACAGGTCGGTATGATCGGTGGCTTAACGCTCGCGCTGATTTACGCCTTACTGGCGGGGCTTTCGATACCGACGCAACGGGCGCTGATTATGCTCATCTGTTTTGTCGGCATGCTGATATTCAGGCGCTCGAGCACTTCTCTCAATGCCATGGCAGTAGCCTTGCTGGCTGTTCTGCTATGGGATCCGGTGGCAGTGTTATCAGCGGGGTTCTGGTTTTCCTTTCTGGCTGTGGCGGTGATTTTTTATGTGTTTAGCGGCAGGTTGCAGTACCACAATGGCTGGCGTACGCGCCTGCAACAATGGGGCTGGATGCAGATATCGATTTCGCTGGCGCTGTTTCCACTTTCTCTACTGCTATTCCAGCAGACTTCACTGGTAGCGCCACTGGCCAACCTGATCCTGGTGCCATACGTGAGTTTCCTGGTGGTGCCGCTGGTATTGCTGGCCCTGCTAATGCTGCCATTATCGACACTGCTGTCGGGCTACCTGTTCATTGCGGCAAATGCGCTGCTCGAGTTGATCTGGCCTGTGATAAATGGCCTCTCCCTGCATCCTTATGCCTATTGGGTCCAGGCCGTCCCCGGCTGGCCTGAGCTACTGCTTGCCCTGATCGGTGTCGCCCTGTTGCTGGCACCCAGGGGGTTTCCTGCGCGCTGGCTGGGTGCTGTCATGATATTGCCTGTTATCCTGAATACGTCTGAGCGGCCAAAACATGGTGATTTTGCAGCGACCATGCTGGATGTTGGTCAGGGGCTGTCGGTAGTGATCAGGACCCAAAACCATGCGCTGGTCTTCGATGCCGGCAATCGCCTCGGTTCACAACTGGATGCCGGTGAATCGGTGGTGCTGCCATACCTGAGGCACTGGGCAGTCAGGCGGCTAGATAAGCTGGTGATCAGCCACGGTGATGCCGACCATATTGGTGGTGCACAGGCGGTTGTTGATGCCTATCCTGGGGTGGTTGTGGTTGGGCAGGATATCGAGCCTATTGATTCTGATAATAAAAGTGTCTGCCAGCGGGGTGAGCGCTGGCAAAGGGATGGGGTCGAATTTGAGTTCCTGCATCCCGACGAACATGTTTATTCACGGCGTAATAATCATGCCTGTGTGTTAATGGTCTCGGCTATTGGTGGACGATTATTGATTAGCTCGGATATTGAGGATGAGATCGAAAAGGCCCTGGTAAAAACTTACGGTGAGCAATTGCGTGCCGAGGTGATGCTGGTGCCGCACCATGGCAGCAAAACCTCGTCCAGCCAGGCATTTATTGATACCGTTGAACCGAAGGTGGCATTGATTCCTGCCGGTTACCGGAATCGTTATCACCACCCAAACAATGTGGTGGTTGCTCGATACCAGAAGGCGGGTGCCACTCTCTATCATAGTGGCCATGTTGGCGCTGTAGAACTGGCATTTACGGCTGATCAGGGCGCTGTCGTGGTGGATGAATACCGGCGTAGTCATCGAAAATACTGGAATCATTTAATTATCGAGTAATGTCGATCAATCCTTTGGACATGGCGCCAAATCAAGTAAGATACGCCCATTATAAAAGACCGGCACAGGTAGGAGCAGGTCAGTAACAATATTCACATTTGGTAGGTGCGCAGTGTTTGAATTGGTGAAATCTGGTGGCTGGCTGATGCTGCCGATCATTCTTTGTTCGATTATTTCTATAGCTATTATTGCAGAGCGTTTCTGGAGTTTGCGCATGGAGAAGGTGCTGCCCAAACACCTGGTAGCAACGGTCTGGACCGCGGTTAAACAGGGTACTTTCAAAACGGCTGATATTGAACTGCTGGCCAAGCAGTCGGCACTGGGCAAGATCCTCAGCTCCGGGTTGATCAATCGCAACCAGCCGCGTGAGCGTATCAAGGAGAGTATCGAAGAACGTGGTCGTGAAGTGGTGCATGAGCTGGAGCGTTTCCTAGACCTTCTCGGTACTATCGCGGCGATCTCACCATTACTGGGCCTGCTTGGTACCGTGGTCGGTATGATTAGCGTGTTTACTTCGATCACCACGCACGGTGTTGGCGACCCGGGTGCACTCGCTGGAGGTATCTCCCAGGCCATGATTACCACGGCGGCCGGGCTCTCTGTTGCCATCGTCGCACTTTTTTTCTACCGTTATTTCCGTCGTCGTGTCGATACCATTGTTGTTGAGATGGAACGCGAGGCGATCAAGATGGTCGATGTGCTACACAACAACCGCTAGGACTAAGTCACCGATATGAATTTACGTCCAGGACATCGCAAAGAGATTGGGGTTGAGGTTAACCTGACGCCGCTTATCGATGTTGTTTTTCTGCTACTGATCTTTTTTATGGTATCGAGTACCTTTGATCGGCATGCAAAACTGAAAGTCCAGTTGCCGCAGGCAGATGGTCAGACTGAACAGAAGGTTGATGATCCACTGGTATTGTCGGTAGATGCAAAAGGTAAATACTATATTGATGATCGACAGCTTGTTAATGAACAACTGGATACGCTCAAGGCGGCATTGCAAAAGACTGTGGGTGACCGTAGCAATGTCACCGTGCTACTTCGTGCAGATGGTAATGCCTCACACCAGTCGGTAGTTCGTGCCATGGATGCTGCAGCACAGTTAGGCCTGACAAAACTTTCTATTGCGACGGTCGAAAACCGTTAATACCTGATTCTTGATGAATTCAAAAACCAATCCTGATTCGTATCTTTATTACCGTCGATTGATTTCTCATTCGATGGCTTACTGGAAAATCTTTGCGATTGCGGTAGTGGGTATGGTGATGGTTGCCGGTACCGATACCGCACTGGCGGCTTATATGAAACCGCTAATGGACGGTAGTTTTGTTGATCGTGATCCTGAAATTATAAAAATGATGCCGATCATGCTTATTGTTATTTTTGTCGTTCGCGTATTCGCCATGTTTATTTCTATGTACGGTATGAGCTGGGTGGGTCGACAGGTGATCATGGAGCTGCGTGACTCCATGTTCAGGCGCCTGCTGCGGCTACCCAAGGATTATTATGACAGGGCGACGACCGGCGAGATTATGTCTAAGTTTACTTACGATGTAGAGCAGGTAGCGAATGCCTCGACCAAAGTCATTACCATATTAATCAGGGATACATTCACAATTATTGGATTGCTAGCCTGGATGATTTATATCAGCCCACTGCTGGCCTCGATGTTTTTATTCGCCGGTCCCTTGCTCGCCTTACTGGTCAGTTTTGTTTCAAAAAAATTCCGTAAGGTTAGTCGTCGTATTCAGGGCAGTATGGGCGATGTCTCCAGGGTGCTGGAAGAGTCTATAAAAGGTCAGATAGTAGTCAAAATGTTCGGTGGTCATGACTATGAACAGAATCAGTTTCATACCATCAATGATAATAATCGTCGCCAGAATATGCGCATGATAGCGACACAGGCCTTGAGTGCACCAGTTATGCGTTTGATTGTTGGTATTGGTCTGGCCGGTGTTATTTATGTGGCGACCAATGATGGCATGATGGAGGTAATCAGTGTTGGAACCTTTACATCGTATATGGTCGCAATGGCCATGCTGTTTGCACCGATTAAGCGACTAACGGACATTAATGCCGATTTACAGCGTGGTATCGCAGCCGCTGAAAGCATTTTCAATTTAATTGATATGTATGAAGAAAAGGATGAGGGCCAATACAGCGCTGATCGCGTTAAAGGCGATATCTCGATTGAAAATGTCACCTTCCGTTATGCGGGCAGTGAAGACGATGCGCTGAAAAATATCAATCTTGATATAAAGGCAGGGCAGACCGTGGCATTTGTCGGCCGCTCAGGCAGTGGTAAATCAACTTTGCTCAATATGTTGCCACGCTTTTATGATATCACCCAGGGATCAATCAAACTCGACGGTCATGATCTAAAGGAATACCTGTTGGATAATCTGCGTTCTCAGATTGCCTATGTTGGTCAGGATATTGTTCTTTTTAATGACACCATTGAACACAATATCGCCTATGGCAGCTTTCTCGATACCAGTCATGAAAAAGTAGTTGAGGCAGCACGACAGGCTTATGCGGACCAGTTTATTGATAACATGGAAGGTGGTTATGCTGCCATGGTAGGTGAACGCGGTGTGATGTTGTCTGGTGGCCAGCGTCAGCGCATCGCTATCGCGCGTGCACTGTTAAAAGATGCGCCGGTGTTGATACTTGATGAAGCGACTTCCGCGCTTGATACAGAATCAGAGCGTTTTATTCAGGCCTCGCTAGAAACGCTGATGAAGAACCGTACCACACTGGTTATCGCGCATCGACTGTCTACTATCGAAAATGCCGATGTTATTGTCGTGATGGATCAGGGGAAGATTGTAGAAACGGGCAGCCACAAAGATCTGATTGCACGCAATGGTCACTATGCTGCCTTACATCAGGTTCAGTTTAAAGAGACTGAAGTTTCCGAATAATCCATGAAGCGTATCGATGCATGCTGGTACAGTCAGAATCCTGTGGCATGGTTATTATTGCCTTTGGCTATTCTCTACTGTGTGATTATTTTTATTCGACGTCAGCTGTATCGTCTGGGCATGCTGAAAAATTTTAAATGTTCTGTACCAGTAATTATCGTTGGTAATATCAGTGTAGGCGGTACAGGCAAAACGCCACTGCTGATAGCCTTATGTAAATTACTCATATCACAGGGCTATCGACCCGGCGTGATTAGTCGTGGTTATGGTGGCAGTTTTGAAGGCGAACGACAGCTTGCTGCTGGTGATAGTGCAAAGCTGGTAGGTGATGAGCCATGCCTGATACACGTGCGTACGCATTGTCCGGTTGTCGTTGGTCGTGACCGAGTTGCGGCAGCTGAACTGTTGTTAAAAAACAATAACTGTGATGTTATTCTCTCTGATGACGGTTTGCAGCATTACCGCCTGCAGCGCGATATCGAAATTGCCGTGGTCGATACCCGTCGTATGTTTGGCAATGGTTATTGCCTGCCTGCAGGGCCGCTACGCGAACCGGTATCAAGGTTAAAGCAGGTTGATCTCGTTGTTGATCATTGTTCTGCAGGTGAGAGCGCAGTTAGCAAAGTGAATTTTACCTTGATGTTCACCGATGCTATCAACCTGAAAACTGGTGAGTCGAAGGAGCTGGACAATTTTACAGGCTCAGTAGTTCACGCGGTTGCGGGTATTGGCTATCCAGAACGTTTCTTTGCCCAGTTACGCCAGGCAGGGTTAAGTGTTATCGAACACGCATATCCTGATCATTACCAGTATGCTATTAATGATTTAATGTTCAATGATGATAACCCTGTTTTGATGACAGAAAAGGATGCAGTGAAGTGTCGGCATTTCGCTAATGATAAATTCTGGTATGCACCAGTTGATGCCGTACTTTCCCCGGGCTTTAAGCAGGAACTGTTGGCAAAACTAAAGTCGCATGCTGGTGTACCGCATGAATAAAAAACTGATGCCCTTGCTGGCCTGTCCTGTCTGCAAAGGGCCGCTTGTATTTGAAAAGAAACAGA
>JAOUPA010000047.1 GCA_029880105.1 Gammaproteobacteria bacterium | reverse complement strand
TACCAGGTGTCAGTACAGAGTATGGAGGATATCCAGTCCACATAACATCCGGTGGATTAGGAACGACGAAAGTCATCAGTGCGAGCACGATACCCATGTAGAACAACCAGACGCTCAGTGCATTAACACGTGGGAAGGCAACGTCGCGTGCGCCAATCTGCAATGGAATGAGGTAGTTGGCAAGGAAACCTGTTAGCGCAGGAATCTGGAAGCCAAGAATCATGGCGGCGCCATGAAAATACAGCCAGACATTGTAGTCATTCGGATTGTCGGTAATAGTTGGACCAATTGCGCTTAACTCGGTACGCATCAGCAGCGCCATAAGGCCAGCAAGAATAAATGCCGCAATTGATCCTATTAGATACAGTAAACCGATTTTTTTATGGTCGGTTGTAAATATCCAGTCTTTTAATACATTCATCATCTCAGGTGTTCCCCTTGAATATATAGATTCTTATTAGTTATTAAATTCTTGTTTTAGTTTGAGGCTAAATTCTGCTCTGATTTATTGCCCTCAGCCATGTACCAGGCATTGAAGTCATCTTCGGCCATTACAGTAACCTTGCCGTACATCTTAGAATGCAGCATTCCACAGTATTCGGCACAGGTCACAACATGCTCACCGGGTTCTTTTGGATAGAACCAGATGTAAGTGACGCGTCCGGGCATTGAGTCCTCTTTGATTCTAAAATCAGGAATATAGTGGCTGTGTAATGTATCGCGGCTGGTCATGCGCAGAACAATTGGACGTCCGGCTGGTACGCGCAAATCATTATAAGTTTTGGCGCCATTGGGATAGGTATAGTCCCAGGTCCACATGGCAGCTTCAAGTTTTACTTCGAAGGCATCTTCTGGAACGTTTCGGTAGTCATTGTATAACTGCCAGCCATTAGCGGCCATATATAAGTCATCGGCTAGAAACATAAAGACTGGTATGACTGCCCAGCCAACAGAGCTGAGATGTGACATTTGTTGTTGTGAGCCTTCATCATTTTCATTGCGTCGACGGTACTTGAACATGAAATAAATCATGATCAGGCCAAAAATAACGCCGATAATGGTGATATCAATCATGACCTCGTGCCATAGCTTGTCAAAACCAGCAGCAGGGTCAACGATTTCTTTTGCATAGCTGTTAACTGGTAACAGACTTGCTATAAAGCCTAATAAGGATGACGTTATGCTTAAACCTGTCATTCCGAGCTTGTGCATGTTTTATACTCCCGTTTTTTTCTTCTTATTAATCTTCACTTTAAAGGCGAAGAGCGTTATACCAATTCCTGACAGCAGTGAAATCAAACCAACCACTAAAGTATAGTTTAGTGTGTATTTACCTTCTTCATAGTTGTAGCTGAAGCATGCCCCTGCCAATATATCTATTACTCGTCCGGCCTGAGATATCTTTTCCCAGTCGGCATCGATCAGGGCAAGATTTAAATCTTCAACCGTAAATTCTGCACCTAATAAATAGCGTGCTACGCGTCCCTTCGGCGTTATAAATATAAACGCGTTTGGATGTACAAATACCCTGTCTCTATATGACCAGAAGTATCGTACTCCTAAACTATCGGTAAGACGCTCTATGTCTTCCGGATTTTTTAGCACTGAAAGTTTCCAGCGATCTTTTAACTCTTCAGGTACCCCTACCTTGTGGTGCCCAAAGTGCATCATTGACTCAACAGTATCTTTCTTATCGAATGATATAGTTAAAGCTCTATAGTCGCGATCAGGTCTGCTTTCTTCCAGTTCTTTTAAACGGTTTGCCAGATACTTGTTTAGTACTTCGCACACACCATCACAGGTGTAATACGAAAACAGCAGTATCAATGGCTTGCCCATTTGATCGCCCAGGGTAAATTCATTGCCCTTTTCATCCAGCAGGACAATGTTTTTGTCCAATGGAGTACCAAGGTACTTAGCCTGATCAATCTTGACTACATCAGGGCTGATCGTTGAATCGACCATGCCATCTTTTATTGCAAATGCCTGTGTGGATAAAACCAGGCCAAATACAACAAACAACACTTTTTTATAGTGAGCCAGAATTGCCGAACTATTCAGGCCCACATAGTTTATTTTTTTCAATGGTTACCAGTAATACATCTGTGATACTACGAAGAACCAGATGATATCCACAAAGTGCCAGTACAATGAACCGGTTCTAACAAATACATGATTAATGGTGCCATTCATCGCCGGTATTAGCATAGCCACAAAGATACCAAGTCCTACAAATACGTGGGATGCATGCAGGCCAGTAATTGAGAAGAATACTGAGCTGAAGATATTTGTTGAAATGGTAAAACCTTCATGGAAAAGATGGTTCCACTCGTAAAAAGACATGCACAGGAAGGTAAGACCCAGAGCCATAGTAATCATCAGTAATTTCTTGAAGCCTGCCTCATCACCTTTGTCCAGTTTTTCTTCAGCAAAGTGGATAGTGAAGCTTGAAGAGACCAGTATGACAGTCATGATAGCCGGTAGTAATTTAGGCATATCAATGCTACCTGCAGGTGGCCATTCAGGTGCATTCAGACGCATTACCCAGTAGGTTGCAAAGGTAGGCAGGAAAATCAGTGCCTCAGCAAGGATGAACCATCCCATTGCACCAAAGCCCAATCCTCGCATTTCGGGGAATTCTGCACCGCCAATGGCCTCGCGAACCCATCCGATCACACCCATAATAATAAGTGGTGCCCCTACTCCTAAACAGAGAACCGCGCCAAAGGGGTTGTGGTTTACAAATTTAAAGATAAATGCGAGAGGTATGAAAAATAGAATACCGATACTAACAACTAAGGGCCAAGGTGTAGTTGGTGCCCCGTGTGCGTGTGCTGCATGATCACTCATGTTCCGAAATCCTCAGAAGTATTTAGTTATTATTATGCTTTTTGCCTGACTGGACGGCTGTTATTTCAGGCTGTTGAAGTAAGCGGCTACGTTGGCAATATCATCAGCACTCAGTGACTGTGCCATTGGGCTCATCAGCTCATTTTTTCTATTGCCATTCTGGAAGCTTTTAAGCTGGTTTTCGATGTATTTAACATTCTGGCCAGCAAGATTTGGCCATTCTGGATTTGCCGCATGTCCATCAGCACCGTGGCAGCCTGCGCAGATAGCAGCAGTGGCTTTACCTGCCTCGAGGTCTGCGGCGTAAGCGGTATTAAAAGCAAGTAATGAACAGAATATTCCCAGTACTGTAGTTTTTTTCACTCTTCTTATCTCCAATTTATTGTTGTTTATTATCTGGAGTGGCTGTACTGCTGAATTTTGTTTTTGAGCTAAACTCCAACTCAGTAATCAATCCCGCGTTGCACCTGGAATGCTGACCTGTCCAGATTTAATTTTGGAGCAATACTACCACCTGATTTTATAGTCGGCAATAATTTGATTGATAATAATCCGCATTATTAGTGATTAATTTATAAAGTGACTGTTAAATTCACTCATCTAATAATAATCTCTTATAAAACTGAAACTTAGTGTCTAGAAAAATAATAAAGAATTTAATAATATTACTGTATTCTTATTATAATGACGTTATAAAACCTGCAATTCAGTTATTCTGAGAAAGGCAGAGCATGGTATATATTTGTTTTCTGAAAATTAAAAGGATGATATGAGATACGCCCCCTCTTCTTCGCTATTAGTGAAAATAACTTAGATGGGGGCGTGATGATTTGAAATATAGACGCCTTCTTTTAAGGGCGATCGTCGACAATCTCTTCCTTGCTTTGAACAAGGAAGTCCTGCTTGGTGATACCCATTGATAAAATGGCGCTGCTTGCCACATAAACGGATGAATAGGTACCGACGGCTATACCTATAATAAGTGCAGTAGCAAAACCGTGAATCACCTCGCCGCCAAGAAAAAACAGTGCGGTAACAACAATCAACGTGGTCAGCGATGTCATCAAGGTACGTGACAGGGTCTGGTTGATTGATAGGTTGATAATTTCACTTGAGCTACCCTTTCTGACAGTTCTGAATGTCTCTCGAATTCGATCGAGAACAACAACAGTATCATTAAGGGAGTAGCCAATAATTGCGAGTATCGCCGCCAGCACGGTCAGGTCAAAATCAAGCTGTAATATTGAAAAGCAGCCTATGGTTATAATGACATCATGGACTAACGCCAGAATCGCACTAACAGCGGATTTAAACTGAAAGCGCAGGCTGACATAGACGAGAATAAAAAACAGGGCCACCAGCATGGCCATGCCGCCCTGATCGCGAAGCTCGGCACCTACCTGTGGTCCCACATATTCAACACGTCGTTTCTCGATCGACTGATCACTGCCCTGCTTGAGGATATCTATAATGGTATCGCCGATACTGGCTTTGTTGATGTCGCTTGAGGGCGCGATACGAATTAATACATCCCTGCTGGTACCAAAATTCTGCACCTGTACATCTTTAAAGTTATTGCTAGTCAATGTCTTGCGAATTGAATCGAGATCGGCATCTCCAGGATAACCGATTTCAATTAAATAACCGCCGGTAAAGTCGATACCAAAATTGAGGCCATTTTTCGCCAGACTGGCAATAGATAAAACAATTAGTAGTAGTGACATGGATAGAGCCAGCTTGCGCTTGCTCATAAAATCGATGTGCGTTTGTCCGTGTAAAAATTTCATGTATTTGTCTCGTGGATGCGTTGAATCTTTTTATATAGATATTTTTTCGAGATGACGATTACCGTATACAAAATTGACGATAGCACGTGTGCCTACAATGGCAGTAAACATTGAAGTGATAATGCCAATGCTCAAAGTAATAGCAAAACCTTTAATGGGTCCGGTACCAAGGCTGAACAGGACAACAGCTGCAATCAGTGTGGTAATGTTGGCATCGGTGATGGTGCTGAATGCCTTTTCATAACCTGCGTGTATGCTCGCCTGTATTGAATTGCCATTACGCAGCTCTTCTCTAATGCGTTCATAAATCAGCACATTGGCGTCAACGGCCATACCCACAGTTAATACAATACCTGCAATACCCGGCAGGGTTAATGTCGCCTGCAACATCGATAGGATGGCAATTAGTAAAACCAGGTTGACGGTTAGAGCAACATTGGCTATCAGGCCGAATGCCCTGTAGTAAATAGCCATAAAAATAAGTACCAGGACAAAGCCAATCATAACTGACTGGAAGCCCTGTTTGATGTTGTCAGCGCCCAGGCTTGGACCAATGGTACGCTCTTCGATAATTTCAATAGGTGCCCTGAGTGAGCCCGCACGAAGTAACAGAGACAGGTCGCGAGCTTCCTGCGATTCCATGCCGGTGATCTGGAATCTTGCACCAAATACACCCTGGATGGTAGCAACATTGATTACTTCCTTGGTGATGCTGCGTTGCTTTACTGTCTCGTCGCCAACCTGTTTGGTTTCAACTTTGCTTTCAATGAAGACTACTGCCATTTTATGACCAACATTTTCACGAGTTGTGTCATTCATCTTTTTGGCGCCTTTACCATCCAGGCTAACACTCACAGCAGGCACGCCTTTGTCTGTGTCGATGGTAGAAGCGGCGTCAGTAATCATGTCGCCAGTGACGATGACGCGGCGATTAAGTAAAACTGGATTGCCGTTGCGCTCATGGTATAACAGGGCATTCAAAGGTATGCGGCCTGATTCTTCAGCATCATACCAGTCAGTAACGCTACCTTCGGTTAATCTGAATTCCAGTGTTGCCGTGCCGCCAAGAATGGTTTTGGCTCGTGCGGAGTCCTGCACGCCAGGTAGTTGTACGACTATGCGTGAATCACCCTGCTGTTGAATAATTGGCTCTGCTACACCAAGTTCGTTAACACGGTTACGTAAGGTAATAATGTTTTGTTGTAGTGCAGATTTTTTCTCATCGCGAATAGCGACTTCGGTTAGTTTGCCTTGAATGCTGAGCTGCTCACCCTGTTGTGATAGATCCAGCTGGCGGAACTGACGTTTGAGTATAGACAGCGCACTTTCGACAGACGTGGCGTCGCTAAAATCAATTTGTAAAATATGGTCGTCCAGACGTACACCGCGGTAACGTATCTTTTCTTCCCGTAGAGCGCTCTTGATGTCAGAAATCAGGCTCTCTTCAAGGCGTTTAATCGCAGCTTCCATATCAACTTCCATCAGGAAGTGGATGCCGCCTCTTAGATCAAGACCGAGATACATAGGAGATGCATTCAGTGAGCGTAGCCAGTCGGGGGTGGCAGCTGCAAGGTTGAGTGCAACCAGGTATTTTTTATCAAGAGCATCTTTTAATGCATCAGCTGCCTTGAGTTGGGTGTGTTCGTCATTAAATCGAACCAGTACCTTGTTGTTTTCAAGTTCTATGCGTTTGAACTCGATGGCCTCCTTGTTCAGTACCTGTTCAACTGCCAGGAGATCACCCTGTTCAAGTGGCTGTGTGCGATGCGAAACCTGTACAGAAGGATCTTCGCCGTAGAGATTGGGTAATGCATATAGACTGCCCACGACTAGCACTATGGCTAGCATGAGGTATTTCCACAATGGATACTGATTCAGCATGGCTGATGATTTCCTTAAGCTTTATTGTAGTTCTTTGATGGTGCCCTTTGGCATGATGGCCTGTACGGAATTTTTCTGTACGTGAATGAGCATGTCTTTACTAATTTCGAGGGTAACGAAATTTTCACCGACGTTAGTTACCTTGCCCAGCAAGCCGCCAGTGGTGATAATTTCCTCGCCCTTTTGCAGGCCTGCAACCATTTCCCTATGCTCTTTCTGGCGTTTGCTTTGTGGGCGAATCAGGAAAAAGTAGAAAAGTACGACCAGGCCAATTGGCAGTATCAGCGAAGCCAGTGGATCTGGTTGTTGTGCTGCAGCTGGCGCTGCCTCGGCGATGGCGTCAGATATAAAAAAGCTCATTGGTGTCCCCGGTTATTGATCGGTTGTTGAATAATTAAAGCGCGATATTATGCCACAGATGCCTTGCAGGATAAGGGTTATTCCTGCATTTTAGCGAGGAATTGCTCAGCAAATTCCTCAAAACGGTTGGTTTCTATCGCTGACCGAATATCACGCATTAGATCCTGGTAGAAATGCAGGTTATGGATGGTATTCAGGCGTACACCCAGAATTTCACCGCATTTGTCCAGGTGGCGCAGGTATGACCGGCTGTAGTTCTGGCAGGTGTAGCAGTGGCAGAGCTCATCAAGTGGCCGGGTATCATCAGTATATTTGCTGTTTCTAATCTTGACGATGCCGTGGTGGGTATACAGGAATCCAGTGCGGGCATGCCGAGTCGGAATTACACAGTCAAACATATCCACGCCGCGGCGTACCGCCTCGATAATGTCTGAAGGTGTGCCGACACCCATCAGGTAGCGGGGTTTATCATCAGGTAAGATCGGTAAAGTTTCATCAAGTACATTATTACGGTCTTCTTCGGGTTCGCCTACGGACAGGCCACCAATGGCATAACCATCAAAACCAATTTTGGTGAGTTCTTCGGCTGAGCGATGGCGCAGTGCCGGATACATGCCCCCCTGAACAATACCAAACAGGGCATTGGGATTGCCTTCATGGGCCTTTTTGCAGCGTTCCGCCCAGCGTAATGAGAGTTCCATGGATTCGCTGGCCTCTGTCTCTGTGGCCGGGTATGGGGTGCACTCGTCGAAGATCATGACGATGTCAGAGCCCAGGTCTTTCTGCACCTGCATCGAACTCTCGGGCGTCAGCTCGACTTTTGAGCCGTCGATTGGTGACTGGAAGACTACGCCCTTCTCTGTAATCTTTCGCATCTTGGCCAGGCTGAACACCTGAAAACCACCCGAATCGGTCAGTATCGGCCCCTTCCAGTGGGTGAAATCATGCAGATCGCCGTGTTTTTTGATGATCTCAGTGCCAGGTCTGAGCATCAGGTGGAAGGTATTTCCTAGAATGATCTGCGCACCCATGCCTTCAAGTTCTTCCGGGGTCATAGCCTTAACCGTGCCGTAGGTGCCTACGGGCATAAAGGCCGGTGTTTCAACGCTGCCGCGCTCGAACTCCAGTCGTCCCCTGCGTGCTGCTTTATCGTTATTTAGTAAGGTGAATTTCATATTAAACAATAAGATACAATATTTTATTAAAGTTATTTATCTGTTGCGTGCATCAGGAAATAAACATGGCATCACCGTAACTGAAGAAACGGTAATGATGTTCAACGGCCTGCTGGTAAGCCGTCAGAACAGTTTCCCTGCCGGCAAAGGCGCTAACCAGCATTAATAAGGTAGATTCCGATAA
Organism: Gammaproteobacteria bacterium; assembly: GCA_029880105.1. GTDB lineage: Bacteria > Pseudomonadota > Gammaproteobacteria > SZUA-229 > SZUA-229 > LH-M37. The sequence goes on along the minus strand of JAOUPA010000047.1, from coordinate 3,960 downwards.
ATGAAAGTTAGTTACCATGGCATCGACGCTACGGAACTGGTAACCCGGGTAGATGAAGATACTGGTCTCCCCTGTAAATGCTTTAAGCTCACCGCTGGTCGAGGCGGTTTCCAGCGAGCGCACGGCTGTGGTGCCGACAGCAATGATGCGGCCGCCTCTTTTCCTGGCTTCACGGCAGGTATCGACCGTAGCCTGGCTCACCTCCAGGTATTCGCTGTGCATATGGTGATCTTCGATATGTTCAGCACGAACCGGCTGGAAGGTACCAGCCCCCACATGCAGGGTAACGAAGGTCGATTGTACGCCCTTGTCTTTGAGCACTTTGAGAATAGCCTCATCAAAATGCAGGCCAGCGGTCGGTGCGGCCACGGCGCCGGGTTTTTTTGAGTACACCGTCTGATAGCGTTCAAAATCGACGGCCTCATCGGCGCGGGTTATATAAGGTGGAAGTGGAATATGGCCTACGCGCTGCATGATCTCGGACAGGTCGGTATCGCTGTTAGATGACAGCTCAAACAGGTCATCCTGGCGGGCTTCAACTTTTAGCGTGTATTCACCCTCGTTGCCAATGTGAAGCAGTGAATCGACTTTGGGTGTTTTACTGGCGCGGACATGGGCCAAGCAGCGTTTTTCATTGACCAGGCGCTCGACCAGCACTTCAACTTTACCGCCGGTGGCTTTCTGGCCATATAAGCGTGCTGGAATAACGCGTGTGTCATTGAAAACAAGCAGGTCTTCAGGGTTGATCAGGTCTGGTAAATCAGAGAATTGCAGGTGCTGGAGTTGGTCAGATTCTGGGCTGCGGGCAAGATGCAGCAACCGACTGGCAGAGCGTTGCTCACAGGGCTGCTGAGCGATGAGCTCGTCAGGAAGATCAAAGTAAAAATCGTCAGTACGCATGGCGCGCGTAGAGTACCACGAAATGCGCTGGAACGCGGGTTTTCAGCTATTTATCGGCGTTAATACGGCCAACAGCACAGCTGACGAAAGATTTGGCCTTGGCCTTGGCTGCGGCCATGCCGGCAGCGGTTCCAGTTTCTGGATAACCCAGCTTCAACAGATTTGAAACCAGGGTATCGCGTAGCCCTTCTACGGCGTCGATTTTGACAAGGCCTGTCTCTATTTCTACATTCGTGCTGTTAACACCTTCGATCTCATTGATCTTTTTGGTAATCGTGCCAGCACAACCACCGCATTTGATGTTTTCAACACTGATTTCGTAGATCATGGAGTTTCAGTCTCCCGGGCTGTTCAGTCTAGTTTACTGGCAGAAAGCATAACGGCTATAGCTGCCAATATTGTATACGTTCTGATAGCCAAGTGAGTCCAGGAAGTTTTTTACCATGCCAGAGCGGGCACCTGAACGGCAGTATAGTAAAACGGGTTTGCTCTGATCGATAGCATCCATATTATGCTGGAATGAATCGATGGGCAGGTTGATCGCACCATTGAGCGCGCCCTGTGCAAATTCCATGGTTGAGCGCACATCGATCAATTGAGCGCCCCTGGCTAGAAGTTCTTGTAAATGTTCGCAGGAAATTTCTGTGTTCATATATCCATCTGTGGGCTGTTACAAATATAAGTATTCTATAATATACAGCCGCGACAATCAATCCATAAACATGTTGTACCCCGTTCAGAACCATTTTCCCTGATGAATTATGTACAAACCATGGTTGACGTAGTATGAGTATCTCTTCTTTTTCATCATCTTACGATTAACTAAATATTGTAAATCTTGCTTTGAGCAATTGAATGATGCTATTTGGAGATCGCTTAATATCGTGTACTATTCAGCTAACACGACCTGGACTTTGCGAATAGATAATGTCTAAAAATAATGATGTATCGGTCGAGCACCATGACACGCTTGAAAATCTTAACAAGCATGTGCCGCTCAGGGATAAACTGGTTACGGCGCATGAGTCTATTCGCCAGCAGTTTCCCTTTATCGCACGTATTGCAGTAACGCTCTATGACCAGGAGACAAGGGTTCTCAAGACCTATCTAAATACTGGCGACAGTATGAACCTGGAGAACTACCACCAGCTGATTGATAACTCCCCATCACTTAAAGCATTACTCGATAAAGGATTGCCGAGGGTTATAAATAATTTGTTGACCTTTACCGAAGATGAACATGACCGCACAAAAAGAATTGCGCGACAGGGTTATAAGGCCAGCTATACCCTACCGATGTTTAATGAAGGTGATTTTTTTGGTTTTGTATTTTTTAATTCGATGGAAAGGGATGTTTTTACCGAGGCGGTATTGCGGCAAATGGATCTCTATGGCCATATGATTTCCCTGATGGTGATCAATGAGCTAAGCGCAATTAAAACCTTAACCGCTGCCGTAAAGACAACCAGCCAGATTACGCATCGGCGTGACCCAGAGACCGGAAGCCACCTCGACAGGATGTCTCGCTATAGTCGCTTAATTGCCAGTAGTATTGCAAAAAAATACAACCTTGATGATGAATATATTGAACACGTTTTTATGTTTTCCTCGCTACACGATATTGGCAAGATCGCGATTCCCGATGAGGTCTTGCTCAAGCCAGGCCGCCTGACTGAAGAGGAAATTATCGTGATGAAAACGCATGCGCGTAAAGGTCGAGAGATGATCGATGATTTGGTGAATAATTTTGGTCTACACAATATTAAACACATCGATATTCTTCAGAATATTGCTGAATATCATCACGAGGCGATTAATGGCACGGGGTATCCAGAAGGAAGAGTTCAAGATGAAATACCGCTTGAGGCGCGTATCGTCGCTGTTGCCGATGTGTTTGATGCATTGACCAGTACTCGACCTTATAAACAGGCATGGTCCAACCAGCAGGCCATAGAAGTTCTACTGGAGCTTGCCGGCGAAAAACTGGACAGGGATTGTGTTAACGCACTTATTAATAATATGGATGAAGTGGAAGAAATACAGCGGGTATTTTCTGAAAATCAATATGGCTAATCGCCTCTTTTAACCCAGTGCAATATACGATTATTCGCAGGCATTTCAAAATCATTTGTCAGGTGCATATTCGACAGTGCTGCCAGATGATTTAATTCTTCAAAGTGTTTTATGCCGCTTTCTGGATCACGAGATTTTAACCATTGATCAAAGTGCTCGTTGCTCTGGCTGGTGTATCGCTGGTTGTAATTAAACGGGCCATAAATAATAAATTGGCCACCATCTGATAATAGTTTGCCAATACCACTAAACATGGCAACAACAGAATCCTGGTTCATAATATGACAGGTGTTGGCAGTAAATACTGCATCACAGTCAATATCAGGCCATGGGTTATTATTCACATCCAGCTCAATTGGCTCTGGCAGCGTTTGGGCAGAATCGGATAGCCAGAGCTTAATGCCACCTATATTCTCGTTGCGATCACTAGTCTGCCAGGTCAGGTGTGGCAGTTTGTGTGAAAAATAAAGCGCATGCTGCCCAGTGCCGCTACCTATTTCCAGCACAGAATATGAAAGCGCCAGTAATGGTTTAATAACGGAAAGTATGACGTCGCGGTTCTGGTCACAGGATTCAGCATAAGGTTTATTTTGCATGTTATTTGTTGTTTCATAATTAAGCGGCCATAGATCCTATCACTTTGCCGAGTGCGTGATCAAAAGTAGAATGATCTGCAAGTAGGCGTGACATGTTTTGTGTTAGTTCGTCAGCAAACTCGCCGGCATCTTTTTCGATGACTTTAATACCTTTTCTATCAACAAAGATAATTTTTGCGGCTTCGGTGAGTATGGTAGACATCTTGAGACGACGAATCGCCTTTCCATCGCCATTAAAGACTTCAAACCATACCCCAGGTTTAACATTGGCTGGTAGACGCGCAATTTTTTCCAGGGCCGACTGCGCTTCTTGTCTGGCTATAATGAGCTCCTGTTCCATGTTGATATCGAGAGACTCAGAACAATCGGTTATTTCATTATCGTCTGTGGA